>JAOPYP010000180.1 GCA_025964635.1 Actinomycetes bacterium
GGGACTGGGTTCGGCCCTGGTGCGCGCGCTGATCAGCCGGGCCCAGGCCCGCGGTGTGACGTCGCTCAGCATGGACGTCCTGCCCGCCAACCAGCGGGTGCTGGCCATGATCGCCGCTCACTGGCCCGCCGTGCGCACGTACCGCTCCGCCGACTGCGTGACCGTCCAGGTCGGGCTGGACGGGACCCCGGGTCCCGCCGGCGGCCCCCCTCACGCACGCTGCAGCCGTGCGAAGCGCCGCACCAGGACCAGCGCCACCGCCAGGGCGACGACCACGCCCGCGTTAACGGCCAGTTCGGTCATGGTGCGGGTCAGCGGCACCTGCCCCAGCGACAGTTCCGCGCCGACCGCGAGGATGTCCCGGGTGGCCGAGATGATGCCGATGACCAGGAAGGGCTGCAGCTGGAAGCCGCCGCCTTCCAGCCGGGCCACGATCGTGCGCAGCAACTCGAGCACGACCACGATGAACAGCACGCTGTTCACCGCCTGCGTGACCGTGACCGCGAAGTGCTCCTGGGCCGGGGCCAGGATCAGATCGTGCACGCCGCGGACGAACACGACAACGGCGATCCCTAGCAGGGCGAGTGCGATGGCGATGAACAGGACCGTCTCACCGCGCTCCATGATCCTGAGCAGCCAGCGTGATACTTCTCCCTGCGCTGGCGGCGGCAGGGGCAGTCCTTCGTCGTCCAGTTTCCGCGGCTCCGGTCGCTCCATGGCCGTTCCTCCCCAACGAAGCGTTCCACTCAGCCCTGGCCCAGGCGCATGTGGTCACGGCTTCCATGCTGCCCCCGGCCCCGCCCGGCTCTCCCTGGGGGCCGCTGATCCGGGCGACGGCTAGCTGACCGGGGGATATTGGGTGGCCGCGGATCGGGCTAGCGTGGGGAACCGGGAAGATCGCCAAGTACACGATGGCCAGCGCGCCCCGCGCCTTTCCCAGTGCTCGACACCTTCCCTGGTGATGGTCAACGCAGGAGAGCCATTTGCCCTGGGGGTCTCGATGGCCATGGTCGTGGTAATAGCCGCACTGGTGGGGACCGGAGTGTGGGTCGCTGTCCGCCTGGAGGGACATATGGACACGCCGGCCACGGTGGCCAGGAAGACGGAGGACCGCCGGTCCGGCGGGCCCCCGGCGGCCCGCCGGACCGGCACCGGCCACGTCTGCACCGGTCACGTCTGCACCGGTCACGTCTGCACCGGCCAGATCTGCACGGGTCACTTTGCTACCGGGCGGAACGTCCGCTGCCGGTGCCGGGACAAGCCTGCCCATCCCCGGGCCGGCGTGCGCTGACGCGGCTGGCGGCCGGCGGCCGGGTGACAGCTGGTGCTCCCCGGCCGGGCCGGTCAGAGTTTCCGCACGGAGCTGAACACCATCTGGTACTCCTCCACGGCCCGGACCAGGCCGTTGGTGGCCAGCACCGTGTCCACCCGGACGGCGGCGGCGGCGCTCCGGCTCTTCGCCAGCGCCTTCGGATCCCGCCACGACGTCTCGATGATGGACTGCCCCGTCTTCCGGTCGATGAAGTAGAGCGCGGCGCAGAATCCCTCGGCGTCGGCCAGCCGGGGAACGGCGGTATCACCGATCACCTCGATCGTGTCCTCGACCGCGGTGGGGGCGACATCCATCCGCGTCACCCGGACGCCCTCGCCGGTGCGCAGCGGTGCCTCCCGCTCGAAGACCGGGACGGCATAGCGCTCGACGGTGACGGTCCCCGACGCCCGCCGGACTGCGGCGGCGCGGTCCGGGGCTACGGCGCGCTCG
Source organism: Actinomycetes bacterium (assembly GCA_025964635.1). GTDB lineage: Bacteria > Actinomycetota > Actinomycetes > Streptosporangiales > Streptosporangiaceae > RYN-230. The sequence continues at coordinate 1,763 of JAOPYP010000180.1, forward strand.
CTGGCCCGCAGGGCATCCCCGGAGACCCAGAACGATTCGAGGATGGCCACCCCGAGGTCCGGGTTCATCTGCAGGGACATGCCGAGGCTGCCGGGCTGGCTTTCGACCCTCGGGCGAACCTCGTTTTCGATGAACTTGACTGAATCACCGAGCAGGGAAGGGTCCGCGGTGATCAGGTTGTGCCGGACATGCAACATAGGACAAGCATCTCTGCCCTGGGCACGCGTCAATTCGCCAGATCGGGTAGAACTCAGCGCGCAGTGGCCGGCGCGGGTCCGCCCGCGCGGGCCTCAGCGCACGGTGCGGCTCATCCGCACCGTGGTCCCGCCGGCGCTGGGCTCGAGCACGACGTCATCCATGAAGGTCCGCATCATGGGCAGGCCGTGGCCACGGCCGCGGCCGTCCGCCGCGGAGGGCTTCCAGGTGCTGCCGTCGGCTACGACGATCTCCAGTCGGGGACCGCTGACCTGCGCGGTGAGCCGTACCTGCCCGCTGGGATCGCCCGCGTACGCGTGCTCGATCGCGTTGCTGCATGCCTCGCTGGCCGCCAGCGTCACCTGGCTGGCCACCACGGGTGGCACGGCCGAGGCGGCCAGCCAGAGCCGCAGGCTCCGGCGCATGCCCGCCAGGCTGGTCGGCACCGCGGGCAGCGTCAGCCGCAGTGGTGCGGGTGGCTGCCGGTAGGTGAGCACCAGGATGTCGTCCCCGGAGCCGCCCGCGGGTGCCAGGTCCGCCAGGACCTGGCCGGCCAGCTCATCCGGTGTCCGGTCGACGTGCCGCTGCAGGAGTTCCCCGGCCTGTTGGATGCCTGACTCCAGCCGCTCCCGGCGCCGCTCGACGAGACCGTCGGTGTAGAGCAGCAGTGCGGAACCGGGGCGCAGCCCGGCGGTAGCCTCGGTTCGCCCCCCTCGGGACGGTACGGCCAGCGGGACCGTGGTGGCCTGGTCCAGCCGCTCCGGCCCGGGGCCGCCGGGATGGGCCAGGAGTGCGGGGGGGTGCCCGGCGCTGCTGTACGTCACGGTGGCCGCGGCCGGATCGATGATCGCGCAGAAGACCGAGCTGGCTTGCGCACCCGTGAGCCCTTCCGCGAACCGGTCCAGGTCGGCCAGGACCTGCGCCGGGCCGTCGTTGCGGAGCTGCAGCGCCCGGCAGGCGCTGCGCAGCTGGCCCATGACCACCGCGGCGCGCAGACCCCGGCCCACGCAGTCGCCGACCACCACCCCGACGCGGCCGTGATCGAGGGACATGACGTCGTACCAGTCCCCGCCGACCTCCAGCGGACGCATCGCGGGCTCGTAGCGCAGCCCGAACTCGGCGGGCAGGTCATGCTGGCCGAGGAGGGAATGCTGCAGGGCCAGCGCGAGATCACGGGCCTGCTCATAGTGGATGGCGCGGGCGAGCGCGTTGCCGAGATGGGCGGACAGCAGGCCGAACAGCACCCGGTCCTGGAAGCCGAGCCGGCGACGGGCCCCGCGATCCAGCCATATCGCGGCTTCACTGCTACCGGCGTCCAGGCGCGTGGCGGCGCTCGCCGGTTTCCCGTTACCGCCCGTTTCGGTCACCAGATGCGATGCCGGCTGCGAGCGCGCCGCCTCCAGCCCGCTGCGCGCGGCCTCGTCCAGTGTCGGCCAGCTGCCGACCTCCGGCACGCCGGCCACCGAGGCTGAGGCGTCCGGCGGCCAGACCGCGGCGACCACCCGGCTCGCCCCGAAGGCCTGGCGCAGTTCGGCCGCCCCGGCGTGGAGCACCTCGCCGATGTCGGCCGCGCCCGCCAGGCCGGCGGCCAGCCTGGTCACCGCGGCCTCCCGGTCGGCCGCCTCACGCTCGGCAGTCACGTCGCGGATGGTGCCGGTGAAGACCCGGCCGTGACCTTCCCAGCCGGGGACGGAACGCACAGTGATCGCGCACCACACCACCCGCCCGTCCGGGTGCCGGATCGGGCAGGTGTACTGGCCGAGGTCGGTCGCCAATGCGTCTTCGATGACGGCGTCGAACACCTGCCGCAGCTCCGGGTCGTGCACGGGATCGGGCTCCCAGGGGTAGGGCGGGGGGTAGGGCAGGCCCTCCGGGCCGTAGCCGAGGATCTCGCCGAAGACGTCGTTCACATCGAGGAAGACACCCTGCTCGTCGTAGACGAAGAATCCTTCCTCCAGCGATTCGACCAGCGCGCGGCGGAAGCGTGACTCGTGCAGCCGGAGCCTGGACAGCTGCACCGCCGACCTGACCCGGGCCAGCAGTTCCCCGGCGGTGAACGGCTTGGCCAGGTAGTCATCGGCTCCGGAATCCAGGCCGCGGACCGTGGCGTCCTGGCCGGCCCGGGCGGACAGCAGCAGGACCGGGATCGTGTCCGTGGCCCGGTCGTGGCGCAGCGCGCCGACCAGGGCCAGCCCGTCCAGCCCGGGCATCATCACGTCGCTGATGATGAGATCCGGGTGCTCGGCCCGGGCCGCGGCCAGCGCGCTCTCGCCGTCACCCACCGCGTGCACGAGGTAGGCCGGGCTGAGCAGCCGGCCGAGGTACTCGCGCATGTCAGCGTTGTCGTCGGCGACCAGCACCCGGCATGGGGTCCCGTCCGGCGGTGCGGCCGATGCGACAGCCCCCCAGCGGGCTCCCGCGGCCGGCGGGGCGGCTTCGCGACCGGGCCAGGTGGCGGGCAGGCTGTCGTCGGCCCCGCCTGACCAGCGCAGGGCCTCCAGTACGTACAGGGCCGTGTTGCCGCCCGAGCCGGGCCCGGATGGTTCCGGCGCCACCCGGTCGGCAGGCAGGTGCCCGCTCCCCAGGGGCAGCCGGACGCTGAACGTGCTGCCTTTATCCATCACGCTGTCCGCCGTGATGGAACCACCGTGCAGCCCGACCAGCTCGTGGACCAGGGCCAGCCCGATGCCGCTGCCCTCCTGGGAGCGCGACCGGGCCTGGTACACGCGGTGGAAGCGCTCGAACAGGTGCGGCATGTCCGGTTCCCCGATGCCCGTGCCGCTGTCGGTCACCCGCAGTACCGCGCAGCCGGGGTCGCCCGGCTCGTGCCGGAGGGATACCCGGACGAACCCCTCGAACGTGTACTTCAGCGCGTTGCTCAGCAGGTTCAGGACGACTTTCTCCCACATGCCCCGGTCCACGTAGACCGGCTCGCCCAGCGCCGGGCAGTCCACCTCGAAGGACAGGCCCGCCTTCTCGATGGCGGCCCGGAAGCTGGCGGCCACCCCGCCTGTGGCCGCGGCCAGATCAACCGGTTCGTAGCTGGCCTGCATCCGGCCTGCCTCGATCCGCGCGAAATCCAGCAGGGTGTTGACCAGCTTGCCGAGCCGCAGGGCGTTGCGGTACATGACATCGAGGTTCCCGAGCGTGGCGGCATCCAGGGTGCCGGGCAGGGCGGCGCGCAGTTCCTCGAGCGGGCCCATGATGAGGGTGAGCGGCGTCCGGAATTCATGGCTGATGTTCGAGAAGAACACCGTTTTGGCCTGGTCCAGCTCGGCCAGCTTCTGCGCCCGCACCCGCTCCGCCTCCCGGCTGCGCGCCCCCGCGACCAGCGTGCCCAGCTGCCGGGCGGCGAGGTCGAAGAAGGACTGGTAATCCTCGTCGAGGGCGCGGTACGGGCTGACCCCGCAGCACAGCACCCCGGTCGGACGGCCGGCCCCGGCCACCGTGAGCGGAAGGAGCAGGACGGTGTCGGGCCGGGCGTCACCGACCAGGCCCGGCCGCACCGCGTGGACGGCGGCCTGCTGGCCCAGGCCGGTCAGCGTCCGCGGCACCTGTGCCGACAGGGCCTGGCCGATCTCGTTGTTCAGCGCCGCACCCGCGGCGAACTCGGCGAGTGCCGTCGGGGAGGCGAACCCGGCCGAGGCGACCAGCCGGAAGCTCTCCTCGCCCGGCGTCGGCAGGTAGGCCAGCGCGAACGGAACGTCGGCCGGGTTGCCGCCCATCACCGTGATCGCCGCCCGGCACGCCCCGTCGGCGGTCGACGCCTCACCCACCGCGATCGAGCCCAGCCGGAGCAGGGTGACCCGGCGGCGCTCCGCCAGGACGCGGGCGGTGTTGTCGGTGACGACGCAGAACACGCCCCCGATCCCGTCGTCCTCTCCCGCGATCGGGCTGTAGGAGAAGGTGAAATAACCTTCTTCCAGATAGCCGGCCCGGTCCAGCGTCAGCAGCTGGTCCTCGGAGAAGGTGGCCGCGCCGGTGCGGAGCACACTCGTGAGCATGGGCCCGATGGTGGGCCACGTCTCCGCCCAGGTCTGGACGGCCCGCCCGCCCAGCGACCGCGGATGCTTGTCACCGAGGATGGGCAGGTAGGCATCGTTGTAGAGCAGCCTGAACTCCGGCCCCCAGAAGATCACCATGGGGAACCGCGAGGCCACGCAGATGTCGACGGCGGTGCGCAGGCTGGCTGGCCAGCCCGCCAGCGGCCCGAGCGGGGTAGCCGACCACTCGTGGGTCCTGATCATCGGGCCGAGACCCATGCGGTCAGGGCCGGCCGGGCCCGGCGCGTTCATCCGGGGATCTCAGGAAGCGGCTCGCCCGCTGAGCCGCTGTGGGCGCCTGCCGTGAGGGCGGTCGCTACCTGGTCATAGATATCGAGGCCGATCGGGATCATCGACAGGATGCTGGCGATGGGACCGTCACCGGCCACGATACGCATCGCGATTCCCGATGCCTGGCATCGCCGGTGGCAGGCCGTCAGCAGGGCCACCCCGACCGAGCCGAGGTGCTGCACCTCGGACAGGTCGACCACGAGGGGCCCTGGAGGGGTGGCGACCGTGACCGCGTGGCCCAGTTGCTCGTCGAGGAGCGGGCCGGTGGCCATGTCGATCTCGCCGCGCAGGTGCAGCACCACGGCCCCGTCCGAGATTTCCTGGTCCACGATCAGCAGCCCATCGACGGGGGGGCCGGGGGCCGGGCGTGCGGCGGGCCCGGCTGGCAGGCTGTACACGATCTCGTCCAGTCGCTGGCGGATGGCCGCTGACGCGTAGGCGTCGCCGCCGACCACCGCCACCAGCCGTTCGGCCAGATCACGGAGCTTGATGTTGGAGCGCTGCGACTGCCAGCTGAGCAGGCTAAACGCCGCCTCGGCGTCCAGCCCGTACACGAGCATCAGCGCCCCCTTAGCCTGCTCGATCGTGGCCCGCGAGGCCATCGCCTTGCGCAGGCCGCTCGACACCTCCCGGGACCTGGCTCTGGCCTGCGGCTCGGTCACGTCGATGAGGTAACCGCGGATGCCGGTCACCGCACCGGCGTGATCGAAGGTGCCCTCCCCGGCGATCAGGGCCCAGCGGAGCTGCCCGGCCGCGTCGATGATGCGGTAGAGCAGGCTGAACAGCCGGCCATCGCGCAGGGAGGCCCGCAGCAGTTGCCCGGCATGCCGCCGGTCGGCCGCATGGGCATGGCTCAGCAGGAGCGCCATGGTCGGGACCACCTCGCCACGGTGGAAGCCGTGGATGGCGTAGACCCCGTCGGACCACTGCCAGGTGTCGTCGCCCGCTGCGTACTGGTAGCTGCCCATGATGTTCCCCTGGCTGGCTGCCCTGGCGATCACCGCCCGCTCACCAGGCCTGCTCCTTCTCCGGCCGCCCGCTCGCCGCGGACGTGGCACTGGGGCCGGCCAGCTGTGCCTGCTCGGTGAACACCCGGGCCAGATCGACGCGGGAACTGATATCCAGCTTGCGGAAAACCTGGCGGAGATGGAACGCCACGGTGTGCGTGCTCAGGAACATCTCCGAGGCGATCTGCTGGTTGGTCAGGCCCTTGGCGACCAGGTCCGAGACGGCGCGCTCGGTGTCCGTGAGGCTGGTCCAGCCTGTTTTCGGGCGCTTGGCGTGGGTGAAATGCCGGCGCCGGATGCCGATCCCCCGCAGCCGGCGGCGCACCCGCCTGCCGTCGCGCAGCGCCGCCGTCTGGTCGTAGCCGGCCAGCGAGTCTTCCAGGCGCCGACCGGCTTCATCGAAGTCCTGGCGCCCGATGAGCAGCACTCCGAGGTCCTCCGCCGCCGACGCGCGAGCCCACGGGTCGGGGCTGTCCTCGGCTGCGCGCCGCAGTGGCCCGGCGTCCTGGTCCAGCAAGCCGCGCGCGTGCGCGGCGGCCGCCGCGACCCCGGCGAAGCCGGGGTTGCCCGCCGCCAGCCCACCAGCGGCCGAGCAGGTCTCCTCGGCGTGCTCCCGGTCCCCCTGGGCCAGCGCGAACCGGACCAGCCAGGCGGGTGCGGTCAGGTCGCCGAGCAGCATGCTGGGGCGGTGCCGCAGGCACGCGTGCAGGCGGGCCACCAGGGCCGCGGAACCGTCCGCGTCCTGGCGTGCCTCGGCGAGCTGGGCCGCGACGACCAGGCACCGGGTCCGCCCGTAGCCGGGCCCGTGCCGGGTCAGCCGGTCCTGGCTGCTGTCCACGTACTGTACGGCGGCGGCCAGGTCGCCACCGCGCAGCGCCGACGTGGCCAGGACGGCCTGCCCATAGGCGCTGAGCAGCTGGTTTCCCCGCGCGGCGGCCAGCCTCAGGCCCTGCTCCGCGCCCGCCACCGCCTCCGCCGGGCGCCCGGCGGAGAGCGCCACCGCCGCGGCCAGTATCTCGGTGCTCGCGTCGGCCCCGGCCGGCCCGCTGGCCCTGGCCAAGGCGCGCAGCGCGGTGATGACCTCATCCGCCTGGTCGAGCTGGCCGAGGGACACGAGCATGCCGCCGAGCAGCAGCGGCGCTACCCCGCGGCACGTCATGGGGGCGGTGCTGGCCAGCCGGGCCGCCTCCCGCGCGATGTCCACGGCCGCGGCCAGCCGCCCTTCCTGCCAGGAGCGCACGGCGCGGACCAGCAGCGCGGCGGCCAGCCTCGGCTCGTCGTCGTGGTCGCCGCAGGCCAGGATGGCCTCGGCCCGCAGGCGCGCCCACTCACTATCCTCCGCCGACACGGACAAGCCCAGCATGAGGGTGACCTCGGCTTCGTCCCCGGCCTCGCGACCGAGCTCTGGCTCCCCGAGCAGGCTCTCCGCCAGGGAGATGGCATCGGAGGGCCGGCCGCTGCAGAACCGGACGGAGGACAGCAGCGAGCGGAGCCGCGTCTCCACCGGCCTTGCCGTGGGCACCGGTCCCGCCAGGGCGGATTGCGCGCATTCCTCGGCTTCGGCCAGCCTCCCGGCGGCGGTCAGGGCCTCCACGGCGGTGACGATCCGCGGGAACCAGTCCTGATCGGCCGGCTCCGACAGCAGGAGCGCCTTGAGGGCCAGGTCGGCGGCGGTCTGCGGCGCCGCCACCAGGCGGGACCGGGCCGCGCTGTCCACCCGGGCCAGAGCGGCGGGAGCGGCTGGGCGGCCTGCGCGGACGAGATGACTGGCGGCTTCGGTCACCGGACCGCCCTGGTCGAGGAGCAACTGGGCGATCTGCCGGTGCAGGGCCTGGCGGGCCGGCCGGGGCACGCTCTGGGCGAGTGCCCGCCACACCAGTTCCCGTTCGAACGTCAGTGACTCCGGCGCGGCGACGAGCAGGTCGGCGCCCATGGCCGCCTCGACCTCCGGCAGCAGGCGGGCCGGCGTCTCGCCCAGGAGCGCGGCGTCGTTGTCGAGGCTGAAGGACCGGCCCTGTACGGGGCCTACCGCGAGGACCTTGCGCACGCGCGGGCCGTGGGCGGTGTGCCAGCGCT
>JAOPYP010000256.1 GCA_025964635.1 Actinomycetes bacterium
GCTGGGACCCGAGCAGATTCACGACCGGCTCGGCGACCGGTTCGGCTTGCTCACCGGTGGCAGCCGGGCTGCGCTGCCGCGCCACCAGACCCTGCGCACCACCATCGAGTGGAGCTACGACCTGCTGACGCAGGCCGAGCGGTCGCTGCTGACGCGGCTGTGCGTGTTCGCGGGCCGGTACACGCTGGACGACGTCGAGCAGGTGTGCTGTTCCGGCGACGTGCCGGCGGAGCGCGCGCTGGACCTGCTGTCGTCGCTGATCGACAAGTCGCTGGTGATCAGGCAGGACACTGCCAGCGCCGCCTGCTACCGGCTGCACGAGACGATGCGGGAATATGCGCGGCTCAGGCTGCGCGAAGCCGGCGAGGAGGACGAGGTCGAACGGCGCTGCGCCGACTACTACCTGTCGCGGTGTGCGCACTTCGCATTGGAGGGGCGGTACCGGCTGCTTGAGTGGCTCGCGTGGACAGAGCTGGAGATCGACAACATCCGGGCTGTCCTGCGGCGCTGCCTGGACCATGAGGACTCCCGGCGCGGCATCGACCTTGCCACCCTCCTGATCTGGTACTGGATCACTCGCGCGACGGCTGAGGGCGTTCGATGGCTGGACGAGCTGCTCGCCCGGGAGGCAGAGCCTGCCGCGCACCCGTGGACCTACTTTGTTCGTGGCTTCCTAGCCGTGCTGCAGAACGATCCGGCGGCCGCTCGATGAGGCTCGGGTCGTCGCCGAAGGCCTGGATGACCTGGGCACCACCCTCATGATCTACCAGGCTCAAGCTCTCAACGGCCTCCATGACGGCGACCTGGGCGCGGTGAGGTCCGCGGCCTTGCAGGGTGCCCGGCTCAGTCGCGAGGCCGGCGACTTGTACAGCCTCGACATGATGCTGCTGAACCAGGGCTTCGCCGCGCTGATATCCGGGGACCTTCGCGAGTCCGAGCAGCAGCTTACCGAGGGCCTGCGGATCGCCCGCCGGCTCGATGACCGGGTAGCACAGTGCCACCTGCTCGGCGCCCTCGGCTGCTGCGCAGGGTCACGCGAGCCGCGACTGGCCGCGCAGCTCTTCGGTGCGATGGAAAACCTGCGCGCCGAAGCGGGAGCCACCATCAACGCGGGAATGGCACCGACACTGGCCCAGTCCACGACATCGGTGACGGCAACGCTCGGCCCATCGAAATTCGCGATGGAATTCAAGGCCGGACAGCAACTCAGCAGACACGCCGCGGCCAGGCTCGCGCTCCGCGAAGCCGCTTCCCCGGCTGCCGCAGCTTCAGATCACCGGAGCGCTGGAGTTCTCGGGCAGCGCGAAACCGATGTCGCACGGCTAGTGGCCGACGGCCTGAGCAACAGGGAGATCGGCGCGCGACTGTTCATCTCCGAGCGCACCGTCGAAAGCCACGTCCGCAGCATCATGAACAAGCTCGGCTTCAACTCACGAGCCCAGATCGCCGGATGGATGGCAACACCGGAGAGGCGCGGTGTCAGGTGACAAGAACAGAAGCGCATCTACTTGGCCAGTTCGCGGACGACGGCCGCGAAGCCGCGCACGAGCGCGTTGCCTGCGCCTTCCGGCCATGCCAGCGCTACCTGCAGCGGTGCTACGTCGGTCAGCAGGACCCAGGCAAGATCCGGCCGGGCATAGTACGAGGCCATGCTCTCGGGCGCGAAGCACACGGCCGTCCCGGCCGCGACCTGCTCTAGCATCTCCTCGACGTTGTCGTTCGTCGGCCCCCAGTGCGGGCTCGATCCGTCCGGCCGGGGGTTGACCGCCCACCAGTCAACCCACTCCCTGGGGGCCCGCTGTGTCCACATGAGCGGTTCATCCCCCACCTCCAGCACCGAGATCCCGGCCCGTCCGGCGAGCCGATGACCCGCGGGCACTGCTACCACACGGGGCTCGGTATGCACGACCTCGCTGCGGAGTCCGGTCAGGTCGTTGGGCAGCCAGACGAAGGCGACGTCCACACTCCCGTCGCGCAGCGCCGCGGCCTCCTGCCCCCAGTCAAACCGCTTCGGCTCGACCCGCACGCCCGGGTACCGCCTGGCGAATTCCGCGCGGGACCTCGTGGTGAGCAGCCCGGCACCGGTCGCCTCGAAGCCGACTCGCAGCAGGCCGGCCATCCCACGACGGTACCGGTCGGCTGCGGCGGTCACGCGGTCCGCCGCCATCACGGCGGCACGGGCCTCCCTGATCACCTCGCGCCCGGCCTCGGTCGCCGCGACGCCCCTGGCGTGCCGGTCGAACAGCTGGACTCCCAGCTCGGCCTCAAGGTTCCGCAGCGCGTACGACAGCGCAGGCTGGCTGACGTACAGCGCTTCGGCCGCACGGCCGACATGCCCGGAATCGTCAATCGCGATGAGGTAGCGCAACTGCCGCAGCTCCACAGCGCAATCATAAATGCTCTTTATCACCTCTCCGATTCTGTGTCTTGGACGCGCCGCGATCCTTGCTGGCATACCAGGAGACGACGGAATACCCGTTACTACCAAACCAGGAGACACGATCATGAACGAGACAGAGGGCGGGCGAGTGTGGCTGATCACCGGCGCATCGTCAGGCTTCGGCCGGGCGATCGCAGAGGCTGCGCTCAATGCCGGGGACACTGTGGTGGCCGGCGTCCGCCGGCCGGCGGCGATGGATGACCTGGCCGCCAGGTACCCCGGGCGGGCGACTGCGGTCGAGCTGGATGTCACGGACGGGAGGCAGGTCACTGCGGCCGTCGCCCAGACCATGCTCTGGCACGGGCGGATCGACGTGCTGGTCAACAACGCCGGCCGCGGGCTGGTCGGAGCCGTGGAGGAAACCACCGACCGCGAACTCCGTGACCTGATGGACGTGCACTTCTTCGGCCCGGCCGCGCTGATCCGGGTGGTGCTGCCGCACATGCGCGCCCAGCGGTCCGGCGCCATCGTGAACCTGACCAGCATGGGCGGCCGCGCCAGCTTCGCCGGCGTCGGCGCCTACTCAGCCACCAAGTTCGCGCTTGAGGGCCTGTCCGAGGCGCTGGCCCCCGAGGTCGCGCCATTCGGGATCAAGGTCCTCATCGCCGAGCCCGGCGCGTTCCGCACAGGCTTCGCCGGCGGCGCACTCCAGCGATCCCCCGCCCTGCCTGCCTACGCTGACATCACCGGCCCAGTCCGCGCGGACCTGCCCGCCACCAGCGGCAGCCAGCCAGGTGACCCAGCCAGGGCCGCCGCCGCGATCCTGCAGGCACTCGAGTCCGACAAAACCCCGCTCCGGCTAGCCCTCGGCAACGACGCCGCCGACATGATCGCCGCCTACCTCGACGACTCTCGTGCCGAGTTCAGCGCCTGGGAGCACATCACCCGCAGCACCGACTACGACGCCGTATAACCCGGGCCGCCTGCCCGGCCGATGCCTGGCGCTGTGATCCAAGTTTACGTTAGACACTAATATTTGGTAGTGTCTAACACATGGTAGAGGGCGGGCGGGGGCTGCGGGAGGTGCGCAAGGCGCGCACCCAGCGGGCCATCCAGGAACACGCGATGCGGTTGTTCGCCGAGCGCGGCTACGACGCGACCACCGTGGCCGATGTGGCGGCGGCCGCGGAGGTGTCCTCGATGACGGTCTTCCGCTACTTCCCGGCCAAGGAAGACCTGGTGATGGCCGACGAGTACGACCCGGTGATCGTGGAGCGGATCCGGGCCCGGCCGGCCGGCGAATCGCTGATCCAGGGTGTTGCCGTGGCCCTGGCCGAGTCGGCGGCGGACCAGAAGCCCGCCGACCGCGCGATGTTGCTGGCCCGGGTGCAGCTCGGCCTGTCCGTGCCCGCGCTGAGAGCCCGGATGTGGGACGGCCAATACCGGACGCAGCGCTACATCGTGGAAGCGCTGCGCGGCGAGAGCCCTGACCCGGACCGTGAGTTCGAGCTGTGGGTTGCCACGGGCGCGTGCCTGGCGGCCGCGACGGCGGCGATTATGCGCTGGGCCGAGGGCGGCGGGCACGAGGACCTTCCCGGATTGATGACCGCGGCGCTGCGCATCATCCGGGGATCAGGAACGACGCAAGCAGGGAGTGAGCTATGACTGCAATCCGCAGGGTGGTCACCGGCTACGGGCCGGATAGCAGGGCCAGGGTCGTGTCCGACGAACGAGTCGGGCCGATCAGCCCCGACCACGGGGACAAGTGGTCGATCTGGGCGGCCGATGAGCCGGCGCGGTTCCCCGGTAACGGCACCCCGCCGCCGTTCCGCGGCCCGTTGCTGCCCGCACCCGGCGGCTTCCACATCACCGTGTTCACCCTTCCCGCGAATTTCAACCCCGACGACCTATGGGGAACCGATGACCCGGCGCTGCGCGAGCAGCTGTTCAAGGCCAGCATCGACCCGCAGACGCATCCGCTGGTGACCGATCCGAACCCGTTCGGCTACGGCATGGTCAAGGGGGCATCAGCCCTGCATGCCACCGCGTCGATGGACTGCCTGATGCAGGTCTCCGGCGAGTCTGTCTTCGTCCTCGAAGACACCGAGATCCGGCTGCAGCCTGGTGACTGGCTTATCGTCAACGGCGTGCCGCACAGCTGCCGTAACGACCTTGACGAGCCCGCCGTCCTCGTCGGGGTCGTCATCGGCGCCCGCCACGACGGGATACCCCTGCGAACGCACTGACCGCCACCGCCCTGATGAGTTGCAAGCCCCGCTTCCCAAGGAGATCTACCGGATCCTGGTCAAGGTCGCGCCCTCAATGACTAAGCCTATTAGTGTGAATCGCTTGGAGTTCGGTATAGGCCAGCATTCCCCAGGGCCCACCCTCGACGCCTATTCCACTCCACTTGAGGCCCCCGAATGGCTGCCCGGGGATCCCGGCCTGATGGGTATTCACCCAGACCGTGCCTGACTCTACCTGCGGGGCGAGGGTCCGCCCTCGCTCGGGGTCTGAGGTCCATACGGAAGCCCCGAGCCCATAGTGGCTATCGTTCGCCTCAGCGATCGCCTCCTCGATGTCCGAATATTCGATGATAGGCAACGCCGGCCCGAACTGCTCTTCCACGACAATGCGCTCGTGACCATTCAGCCCGGCGAGAACAGTGGGTTCATAGAAATACCCGGGCCCGTCTGTCACCCCACCACCAGTTGCTACCCTGATCCCGGATTGGAGTGCGTCACCAACAAGTTCCTGGATACGGTCGCGCTGTACCGGATTGCACAACGGACCGATGTCAGTTCCAGGATCCCGCCCATCTCCGAGCCGGGCCGCCCGCGCGCGGTCAGCCAGGGCGTCGACTAGCTGGCCGTAGAGTGCTTTGGGCGCGTAAACCCGCTTGATAGCGACACAGATCTGACCGCAGTTTGCGAACGCGTTCGCAAACACGCCGTCGGCGGCCGCGTCCACGTCAGCATCATCCAGCACGATGGCTGGATCATTGCCTCCGAGCTCGAGGAGGACTCGCTTGAGGTCTGCGGCCGCCGTTACCGCGATCTTCTTGCCCGTGGCAACGGAGCCGGTGAAGCTGATCATGCGCACGAGAGGATGGCTCGTCATCAGCGAGCCGAGGGAGTCATTGCCACTAACAACATTGAGCACACCTAGTGGCAGCGCATCTCTGACCAGCTCCCCGAAGCGCAGACTCGATAGAGGCGTATACGGCGAGGGCTTGAGCACGACCGTGCAGCCCGCCGCAAGAGCAGGGGCCAGCTTGGACATGGCAGTTCCCAGGGGGAAGTTCCACGGCGTGATGGCCGCGATCGCCCCTATCGGCCGCCGGAGCACCTGAACGTATAGGTCGTCGGTGTCCGCGACGGTGTCGACAGGCACATTCAGTCCCGCATAGTAGCGAAGATCTCCCACGGCAGCGACCAGTTCGTCCTTGGCTTCATGCAGCGGTTTCCCCTGCTCCTCAGTGATAAGCGCGGCGAGTTCGTCAACGTTGCCTTCGACTCTCGCAGCGATGTCCAGCAAAGCCGAAGATCGCGCTGCTGGGTCCGCTAGCCAAGGTTCGCGTGCTTCATTCGCACTCATTACTGCCGCGTCCAGGAGTTCCGGGGTGCATTCCGGAGCATAGGCGATCAGTTGACCATTTGCCGGGTTGAGGACTGGAAACGTTTCCTTGGACGCTTCGGGTTTACCCGCGATAGTCATAGTGAGGTCGGGCATCGACACTCCTTAAAATGTAAATGGCCTGATTAATTACGGTCTAGCGCACGGCCTTGCAGCGTGATCATCTCACCACATCCCGTCCTTCACAAGGTTGTACAATTGTTCGTTATAACCTCCAAGGGGAACGTGCGCATCCAGCCAGTACGATTAACACGGCATAGCGAGGTGACGTCTTTGGGTCGTTTCCGTGCCGGGCGAGCGGGGGTCCATGGGCCCGCCGGGTTGTCCTTGCCGTAGTGGCCAGGAGCGCCGCTCCGCTGGGCAATAGCGCTTCGATCCAGCTGGCCGCCGCAGTGATCTAGCCGGCCTATGGCCAGGTTGCGGAGATGTGTAGCCGGACGAGGCGGCCACCCCGGGACGGCCCGGGCGGCGGCGGGAACAGGCGCAGCCGCAGCCCGTTTGATGCCCACCGGCGGGCCGGGCCTTCGAGGGCGCGCATCCAGGGCCAGGCCCAGGACGTCGCAGGTCACGGCGGCCATCTCGCACCGGACCAGTCAGTACTGGGCGGCAGGGGAGACGCTCAGCTGGCGAGACGTATCGATTTGATCACGGTCATTGACAGCGCGGGCCGGTGAAGTTCAGCATCTGTTGCACCGTAGTTCATTGAAATGAACAATTGTGCACCGCAACTGCAATGACTGGGCGGCACTATGAGGACGGCGCGAACGCGATGCATGAGGGCGCAGGTCACGGCAAGCCGGCCACCGGGGCCCGGAGCCGAGGCAAGCGGCTCCGATGATTGATGCGGTGTACGGCGCGGACCTGCAATCCGCCAGGGAAGAACTCGTTGCCTGCGGCGTACGCCTTCTCGGCAAGGGGATCCTGACTCAGACGTCAGGCAATCTCAGCATCCGTCTTTCCCCGGAAGTAATAGCAATCACGCCGACATCCATCGAGTACGACAAGATGAAGCCCGACGACATCGTCGTATGCAGCCTGGACGGCACTGTTCTTGAGGGCGCCAAAGCTCCATCATCCGAGACCCCCCTGCATGCGGCCGTCTACCAGCACCGCGACGACATCAGCGCGATCGTGCACACGCACTCAGGCCACGCCACCACGCTGGCCATCCTGGGCATGCCGATCCCTGCCGTCCACTACATCATCGCCAGCCTGAACACCACGACAGTGCCGGTGGCCGCGTACGCCACCTACGGGACTCCGGAGCTCGCGGCAAGCGTCCGGGATACCTTCCAGGCTCCCTGCATGGCTGTGCTGATCGCCAACCACGGCATGGTCGCCGGCGGCCGGACCTTGAAGCAGGCCGCCGACGGTGCGGAGACGACGGAGATCCTGGCCAGCTATTACTACCGCGGCCTGGCGGTTGGACAGCCCAACGTCTTGACCGCCGACCAGATGGGCGAGGTATTCGCCAAGTACCAGCGCAAGCCCGCGGACGCCAGCACCGTGTACTGACTTTCCGCCTCAGCCCGGCACCAGGAGGGAGAATCCCGATGCCCGAGATCGTCGTCACGCTCGACATCGGTGGTTCGGGTGTCAAAGCGAGTTGTTTCGATCCGGCCGGAGATGTCGCGACGACGGCCGCCGTCGTGCGCTACCCGTCCGCAGACTCACAGGATGAAGGCACATTCGATCCCAGCGTGTGGGCCGAGACCGCGATAGCCGCCCTCGCGCAGCTCGTTGCCTGCTGCCCGGCCCAGCCCCGGCACTACCTGGGCATCACAGTCAGCGCGATCCGCATTCCCTTTGTGCTCCTCGATGCTGATCAGCGGGTCGTCGGCCCTTCCCTGCTGAACCGAGACCGGCGCGCGCTGCCGATCGTGGACGATCTCGCCGCCTCCATCGGCCAACGCAGGCTCCACTCGACGACTGGACACTGGGCAGCGCCGGAGTTCGGCCTGCCTAAGCTGGCCTGGATCCAGCGCACCTACCCTGCCGCCTGGCAGCAGGTGCGCACCATCCTCCAGCTACACGACTGGTTCATCTTCAGCCTCTGCGGAGCCATCGCTAGCGAGGCCTCATCCGCCGCCATGAGCCAGATGATGGACATCTCTGCCGGTACATGGGCGTATGACCTCCTCGCATCTGAGTGCGGGGTCCGGGACGAGATGATGCCTCAGTTCGGGGCGGCCGGGACCCGGGCTGGCGGACTCCTCCGGATGGTCGCCGAGCAAGTTGGCCTGCCCGCCGGCCTGCCCGTCCACCTAGGTGCGGGCGATACGCACATGTCCGCACTTGCTGCTGGGGGCCAGGCGTCGGGTTGGCCGGTCGTGGTCGCCGGAACTACCGGACCAACTCAGCTCGCAGTCGAGTCTGCCGCCAATCTCGATACCTGGTTCCCGCTTCTCGTCAGTGCCCTGCCCGGAGCGACGGGATGGGCCCTCGAAGCAAACGCAGGTCCGACCGGGGAGATCGTCGACCGGCTCAATGACCTGACCCAACTGAGCGGAGCGAGCCTTCAGGCCGGACTGGCAGAACGCGGATTTGCCGTCGACGACGCCGCGGACCGCTCCGAGCCCCTGACTGTCCTCGCCGGCAATCCCTTCTTCGGGCCGAGCGGCTGGCGTGTCTGGCCTGCGCCGACCGTCTTCGGTCTTACTCCCCGGCACACGGGCGCCGACCTCCTCGAGGCAGCCAGGTCCGGCACATGCCTGGCGTTCAGCCAGGTACTCAACCAGCTTTCCAGCGCGTTCGAGTTCCGCGGTGACACGGTTATCGCGACCGGCGGCATGAGCCGCAGCGCCACGTGGAGCCAGGCGCTGGCTGACGTGACCGGCCGCACCGTCC
>JAOPYP010000252.1 GCA_025964635.1 Actinomycetes bacterium
GCGCTGGAGGTTCCGGTACCCGCCTCGTTCCGCAGTGGCCCGGTCACGCACAGGAATCTGCGGGAATCGCTTGCGGTCATAATTATATATGTCGCACAATCTCGTCCATGAATGAGACGGTCAGCGCAGAAGACGAGGCGGCAGGCAGGTCACGGCCCGGCACCGGGCCGTGGGAGATCCTGGTTCCTGGCGGCCACGGCACCGCCTTCGTTGCCAAGAGCGGCCAGCTCATCGAGATCGTCGATGTTGAAGGCCAGCAAGTGGCCGACTTCGTCGCCTTCGCGGAACGCAACCGGACCGAGTGGCTGTCCACCACCCACACCCGGTCGGCGCTGCTGAAGCTGACCGTGCAGACCGGGGATCGCCTCGACAGCAACTGGCGGCACCCGATGTTCGAGATCCTCCGGGACGACGTCGGCCGCAACGACATCATCACGTCGATGTGCGACGACCGGCGCTACCGGCTCGACTACCAGGTCGAAGGCCACCGGAGCTGCCGGACCAACTTCGCCGAGGCGCTGGAGCCGTGGGGAATCGCGGAGTGGCAGATCCCGGACCCCTTCAATTTCTTCCAGAACGCGCCCATCCATCCGGACCGCACCTTCGGGAACGAGATCCCGACCGGCCAGCCGGGCGACAAGCTCGTGCTGAGGACTCTGCTCGACACGATCGTGGCGGTCTCCGCCTGTCCGCAGGACCTCAACCCATGCAACGGGTTCAACCCGAGCCCGCTCCTCATCCGTGTCCTCGAACCGGCGGATGCCTCGTGAAGCGGATCCGGCTCGCCGGGCAGCTCGCCGAGCCGATCAGCCACTACACCGACGGCGTCGAGGCCGCCGGTTTCCTGTACGTCTCCGGGATGCTGCCCGTGGACGCCGCGGGCGAGCTGGTAGGCCCCGGGGATGTGATCAGGCAGTCGGAGCAGGTGCTCGACAACGTGGGTGCCGTGCTGAACGCCGCGGGTGCCACCTTCGACGACGTCGCGCGGGTCGGTGTCTACGTGCGGCGTATGGCCGACCGCGAGCTCATCAACACCGTGCGCCGCCGCTACTTCGGCGACGCGCGCCCGGCTAGCACGCTGGTGGAGGTCAGCGCGCTCGCCCATCCAGGCGCCCTGGTGGAAATCGAGGCGGTCGCCTCCCTGTCCCGCCGGGATGAAGCGCTGTCCCACCGGGACGGTTAACGAATCCTGACCTGTGCTGCAGCGCGGCGGCTCATTTTTATCCGGAGGTGCGTCATGAGAATCGCCGTGAAAGCACTGGGAGCGGCGCTGGTACTGGTCGCCGTCGGGGCGTGCGGCTCGTCGGGCGGCGGCGGTGCGTCCGCGTCGTCGACGCTGGTGGTAGGGGAGTTCAACCCGTTCAGCGGACCGGATGCCTCCTTCGGGCTGGAAATGGCCGGGGGCTGCGTTCCCGCCATCCGGCTGATCAACGCGGGCGGCGGGGTGCTCGGTCACCAGCTGAGCTGCGTGCAGGAGGACACCCGCGGCGACCCGGCCGACGCGGTGCCGGCCGCGCAGAAGATGATGGCCACGGAGACGTCCCTGGTCGGCGTGCTGGGTCCCAGTTCCGACGAGGCGCTGGCCACGGCCCCGCTGCTGAACCAGGGCCACGTCCCGATGTTCGTCGACACCGGCCAGGCGGCCTTCAACCACACCGGCGATGCCTACTTCTGGCGGGTCACCCCCGCCGACGACGTGAAGGGCTACGCCCTGGCGCTGTGGGCGCACAAGGCGGGCTACACCCGGGCAGCGGCCGTGTTCGGCAACGACGCGGGCGCCCAGTCGGACGTGCCGACGCTGGTCAAGGCCTTCACCCGGCTCGGCGGGACCATCGCCTACAACAAGCCCTTCGCGCTGGGCCAGAGTTCGTACCGCACCGAGATCGAGAACATCCTCGCCACACATCCGCAGGTCATCTTCACCGAGGTCGACCCGCAGACCGGGGCCACCTTCCTGTCCGAACTGCAGCAATTGCACGGTCTCCTCCCGGTGATCGGGACGGAGGTCACCCTGCAGGCTCCGTGGCTCAAGGCCGTCGGCGGGGCGATCGGCCCGGCGGCGATGGCCAGGTACTTCCAGGGCATGCAGCCCTACGCGCCGCCGAGCGGGCCGGCGTGGCAGGCCTACAACAAGTCCCTGCTGGGGTCGGCGGCACAGGTGCCCAAGCCCAGCCAGTGGAGCAGCGACCCGTACTCGATGACCTACTACGACGGCGTGAACGTGATGGCGCTGGCGATGATCGCGGCCAAGAGCACCAGCCCGGCTGTCTTCAACCCGTACATCACGAAGGTGACCGAGCCCGGTCCCGGCAAGAAGGTCGTGGACACCTTCGCCGCCGGCCAGGCCGCGCTGCGGGCCGGTCATCAGATCCAGTACGTCGGCGCCGGCGGGCCGATCGTGTTCAACCACTGGCACAACTCCACCGGCGCATTCGAGGCGGCGAAGTACGCGAACGGCACCATCACGCTGGTCGGCTCGGTGTCGGCGGCCCAGATCGCGGCGATCAGCCGGTGACCGCCACCGGCCAGGCCGCCCCCGGCCGGGCGGCCGGCGGCGCTCGTCCGGCTCCCGGGCGGCCGTCGTGAACACGCTGCTGCCCGCGATCGGATTCGGCCTCGTCACCGCGTCCATACTGGCCGTGGCCGGGGTCGGGTTCACCCTGCAGTTCGGGGTCACCAACATCCTCAACCTGGCCTATGGCGACATCATGACCGCCGCCGCGTTCGTCGCGTACCTGGTCACCAGCGCGGGCGTCAGCGTGTGGCTGGCGCTGGTGGCGGGCGCGGCCTTCGGAGGGGTCTTCTCGGTCGTGCTGAACCGGGCGCTGTACACGCCGTTCGTCCGCCACGGGACACGCCTGTTCGGCATGATCATCGTGACGATCTCGGTCAGCCTCATCGTGCAGAACGGCCTGCAGGCCATCTTCGGGGCCAGCTTCTTCAGCCTGAACATGCCGCGGCCCGCGCCGATACATGTCGCCGGGATGGTGTTCACCACCGTCCAGTTCGCCATCATCGGCATCGCCGTCGCCGCCATGCTTCTCGTCCACCTGCTCCTGCGCTACACCAAGCTCGGCAAGGCGATGCGCGCGACGGCCAGTGATCCTGAGCTAGCCCGCAACTGCGGCATCGCCACCGACCGGGTCATCGACCTCGCGTGGGCACTGTCGGGCACGCTGTGCGGCCTGGCCGGCGTCATCCTGGTGATGAACGTGACGGCGTTCACCGACACGACCGGCTCCCAGTTCCTGATCCCCGTCGTCGCGGTGGCGGTCCTCGGCGGGATCGGCCAGCCGTACGGCGCCATGCTCGGCGCCCTGATCATCGGGATCGCCAGCGAAGTCGCCGCCGCGGTGATCAGCCCCGACTACAAGAACGTCGTGGCCTTCGTGATCCTGGTGATAGTGCTGCTCGCGCGGCCCCAGGGGATCTTGTCGGAGATAGCCACCCGCAAGGAGGTCGCGGCGTGAGCGTCGCCTGGCAGTTCTACATCTCCACCGTGCTGATCTATCTCGGCGTCGACGTGATCGCGTGCTGGGGGCTGAACCTCCAGTTCGGCGTGGCCGGGCTGGTCAACTTCGCCTACATCATTTTCCAGGCGGCCGGCGCGTACACCGCCGCCGTGCTCACTCTCGGGCCCGCGACCAGAGGCGGCTTCCAGCAGTACATCGGCGGCGCTCACCTGCCCTTCCCGGTACCGATCCTGGTGGCGGGGGTGGTCGGCGGCCTGCTGGCCGCGGTGGTGGGCGGGCTGGCCATCCGGCGGCTGCGCAGTGACTACGAGGCGATGGTCATGCTCGTGGTGTCACTGATCGCGACCAGCGTGGCCACCAACCAGTCGGGGCTGGTGAACGGGTCCAATGGGCTGGCCCTGGTGCCCAAGCCGCTGGCCGCGATGGTCAATCTCTCGCCCATCGGCTATCAGTGGCTGTTCGTGGGCATCACCGCCGTGATCTGCCTGTGCGTCTACTGGCTCGTGCACATCGTGACGAGCTCACCGCTGGGCCGGACGCTGCGCGCGGTCCGTGACAACGAGCAGGCGGCGGCGGCCCTGGGCAAGAACGTCGCCGCCCTGCGCATGCTGGCGTTCGTGCTGGGCGGGGTGCTCGCCGGCATCAGCGGCGCCATCCTGGTCGAGTTCATCTCCGCGTGGTCCCCGGGATCCTGGCTGTACCCGGAGACCTTCGTGTACTTCACCGCGGTCATCGTCGGAGGGTCCGGCAACAACCTGGGCGTCATGGTCGGGGCGCTCCTGGTGCCCGTGGCCTTCCTCGAGGCGACCCGCTTCGTACCCCAGTTCGGGCCGCCCGGCCTCATCGACGCCCTGCAATGGATCATCGTGGGGGTACTCGCCCTGGTCTTCCTGTGGTTCTGGCCCCGGGGGGTGATCCCGGAGCGGCGACGGCGCTTTCCCCGGCCGGCCGAGGGCGAGGCGGACGGCGCTCCCCGGCGCGTGCCCCTGTTCCTGCGGGCCGGCCGATGAGCGCGCCGGCCGGCCCGCTGCTCACGGTCCGCGATTTGCACCGCGAGTTCGGCGGTGTGCGGGCGGTGAACGGCGCGTCGTTCGAGGTGCCGGGGGGCGGGATCACCGGCCTGATCGGGCCGAATGGCGCCGGGAAGTCGACGGTGCTGAACGTGATCGCCGGCTCGATCAAACCAACCTCGGGGGAGATCGCCTACCGGGAGCAGGACATCACCGCGCTGCCGCCCTACAAGCTGGCCCGTCGCGGCATCATCCGCACGTTCCAGCTGTCCAGCGAGTTCGCGCAGCTCACAGTGCTTGAGAATCTGCTGGTCGCGGCGCCCGGCCAGCGTGGCGAGACATTGTGGCAGGCCGCTCTGGGCAAGCGGTACTGGCGGGCGCAGGAGCGGGCGGTGGTGCAGCGCGCCCGGGAACTCCTGACCCGCTTCGACATGACCGCGAAGGAAGACGAGTACGCGGGGAACCTCAGCGGTGGGCAGAAGCGCCTGCTCGAGCTGATGCGGGGGCTGATGGCCGAGCCTGCGTTGCTGCTGCTCGATGAGCCGATGGCCGGGGTGAACCCATCGCTGGCCCGGCGGATCGAGCAGCACCTGCTCGACCTGTGCGGTGAAGGGCTCACCATGCTCATGATCGAACATGAACTCGCGGTGGTGGAACGGCTGTGCGACCCGGTCATCGTGATGGCCCAGGGCCGCGTCATCGCGCAGGGGAGCATGGCCGACGTCCGCACGGACCGGGAGGTGCTCGATGCCTACCTCATCGGATAGGCCGGTGCCGGCCGGGACACCTGACGCTCAGGCGGCTGGGCAGCCGATGGTGGCCGCGCCGCCTGGAGCCCCGGCGGCTGGCCCGCCGCAGCGGCCTCCTGCGGTCCTTCGCCTCGATGACGTCGCGGCAGGTTACGGGGCCGCGCCGATCGTCTCCGGGGTGAGCATCAGCGTCGGCTCAGGGGAAGTGGTCTCGGTCATCGGGCCCAACGGCGCGGGCAAGTCGACCTTGCTGAAGACGGTGACGGGCAGGCTCCCGGTCATGGCGGGCACGATCACTTTCGGTGATCGAGATGTGACGAACATGCGCGGCAACCGGCTCGCCCGGATGGGCCTGGGCTTCGTCCCCCAGACCCGGGACGTGTTCGACACCCTGACCGTGGCCGAGAACCTGGAGATGGGTGGCTACCTGCTCAGCAAGTCCCAGATCGCCGCGCGGGTCGACACGGTGCTGTCGGTATTCCCGGCGCTGGCGGGCATGCAGTCCCGGACCGCGAGCAAGCTGAGCGGCGGCGAACGCAAAATGCTCGCGATGGCGCGGGTGCTGATGCTCGAGCCATCCGTGCTCGTGCTGGATGAGCCGACCTCCAACTTGTCGCCGGACCTGTCCCGGTCAGTCCTGCGGGACCAGGTGCGCCGTCTCGCGGACGCAGGCACGGCCGTGCTCCTGGTCGAGCAGAAGGCATTCGAGGCGCTCGGGGTCTCCGACTGGGCGTACATCCTGGTCGCCGGGCGGGTTGAGATCGCGGGCCCGGCGGAAGACATCCTGGCCCGCCCAGATATCCGCGAGGTTTTCCTCGGCCGGTCCTCGAATGCTGACGAGGCGGCCGGAGGATGATGATGGGGTCATGAGTAAGGCGGCAGACCACGCCGGCCGAGCTCCGGGGCTGGACGGCGGATCCGGTCACGCGGACGGCGGATCCGGCCGCCTGGACGGCGGGGACGAGGAGCGGGCGGCGCCGCGGACCGCGCGTAGCTACGTCAGCAAGAGCGACATGGTCACCGACGCGCTCAGGGAACTCATCACCGACGGCCAGATCTCGCCCGGCACCCCGCTGCGCCAACGACAGCTGGCGGAACAGTTCGACGTGAGTTACACCCCGGTCCGGGAGGCGCTGCGCCGCCTCGAATCGGAGGGCCTGGTGGTGACGGACGTGCACCGCGGCGCTTCGGTGGCGCAGGCGGAGTCCGACGCGCTCGAGGAGAACTACCGGATCCTGGCCGCCCTGGAGTCGCTCGCCGGCAGCATCGCCGTATCCAAGATGACTGACGACGACATGGCCGAGATCGAAGACCTCTACCAGCAGGTGGCAGCCTGCGATCCGGACGACGTCCACCTCGCGGAGCTGAACCGGCGTTTTCATTTCCGCGTCTACGAGTGCGCCCGGTCGCCCATGCTCCTGCTGCTCATGAGGCTGCTCTGGCGGTCGTTCTCCCACGGGCCGCAACACGGGCGCCCCCACCAGGAGTCCGTCGAGCAGCACGCCCAGCTGCTGACGGCGCTCAAGAACCGGGACGAGGAGCAGGTCGCCACCATCATCCGGAACCACGTGCTCGGCAGCATCACTTACTTGCGGCGCCCGCGGCAGCGCCGCCATCCGGAGTGACAACCCTGCCCGGAGGGGGTGGCTTGCCCTGGTGGAACCCGTCATGGCTGGCGAAGGCAGGCGCCTGAACCTGGCGCTCAGCACTGAGCGCCAGCGGGTCAGGGCTGCATCAGGCGTTCCGCCCGGGCGGTTCCTGGTCGCCTAGCTGCTCGGCCTCGGCCGGGGTCAGGATCTCCTCAGGACCGGGGGGCGTGATGCCGGCGGCCACACCGAAATCCCACAGCTCGACGATCGACCAGACTTGCGCATCCGGGGCGGCGGCCGGGTCTGAGCTCACCGAGATGCGGCGGGCGAGGCCAGCCGCGTCGAGCCAGACCTCGGCGGGCATCCGGCTCAGCGCGCGATACGGCCCGGAGGGCACGCTCACCCCGGCCGGCAGCGCTGCGTCCGCCCGGGCCAGGTCAACGGTAAGGCGGTAACGCGTCGCAGGGACGGCGCGCACGGCCTCCGGCCCGATCTCCACGGCATCATCGCTGGCCCCGAACAGGGCATCTAACGGCCAGAGCGGGTCGTACGGCCCGAGCGGGCCGCCGGGATCCGCCAAGGAGATGCCTGTCCAGCTGTCGGCGACCCGGACGTAAGCGTTCGCGCCGTCGTAGATCATCTCCATGTGCCCGGCGTTCTCGCGAAGACCTGGCTCGCCGTCACCGAGTTCCATCAGCGCAGCCG
Source organism: Actinomycetes bacterium (assembly GCA_025964635.1). GTDB lineage: Bacteria > Actinomycetota > Actinomycetes > Streptosporangiales > Streptosporangiaceae > RYN-230. Next base: position 7,527 of record JAOPYP010000252.1, read on the forward strand.
TCGTGCGGTCGGTGAAGAACATCGACTGCGACACGCGGACCCGCCGCCTGGCAAAGTCGGCCACCCCGTCGCAGCGCCGGTCGGGAGCCTCGGGCAGCGGTGAACCCGTGCACCATGCGGCGAGCAGCCGGGCAGTGCCGGCCGCGACCGTCCGCGCAGCGGCGGCAGTCACCCGGCCGCCGGGCTCGCTCACAGTGGGCATGACTTCAACCTAGTTGCGACAACCCTGGGAAGCCATCGCACCGGGGCGGTGCCGGCATGGGACAGCAGGGGCGGCTGGCAGTCCAGGGCGCTTGCCCGTACCGGGCCGCTGTTGCCGGATGACTTCAGGCGCCCCGTGATTCGGCGAGGCGGCGCATCCAGTAGCGGAACCAGTCGTTGCCGAAAGGCACGTACACGCGGACGGGGACGCCGCGGGCGACGAGTTCGTCCAAGATCGCGGGGCGGACTCCGAGCAGCTGCTCGACGGGCCGGGGGCCGAGCGCGGCGAGCACTGCCTCGCGCAGGACGCCGTCGTGGGTCGCGAGGGCGAACTGCGCTTGGGTCTCGGCGAGACGGTGCGCAAGGCGGAGGTAAGCGATGTCGGTGGGCTCCCCGAAGGGAAGCGCGCGGTCGTGCGGCTCGACGTAGGCGCCCTTGACCAGGCGGACGTGGACGCCCGCCTCCACGAGCCGCTCCAGGTCGCGCGGCGTACGGCGGAAGTTGGCCTGGGCCGTGGCCCCGAGCCGGCTGGCCAGGCCCTGGCGGGCGACGGTTTCGATGCAGGCGAGCACGGCGTCGGCACGGCTGTGATCCTCCGCCCCGACCTGGATGCGCCGGCCAGCTGACAGGCGCGCGGCGATCGCGGCGAGGCGGTCTGCGCAGCCTGGCGGGTCGATGTCCAGCCCGAGGTGAGACAGATCGATCGACAGCCACGTGTCTGCAGGCAGGGCGTTGACCTGATCGGCCAGCCCCAGATAACTAGCAGCTACGCGCCCGGCGGTGGCGGTGTCCTGCACCAGCTCCCCGTACTGGTCAATGCTGCTGCCCGCGCCTCGTTCTCCCAGTTTCCGTGCGACCCGGGCGGCCGCTGTGGCCGTTGTCCCCGCTACATAGCGCGAGGCCGCCCGCCAGGCCAGGCGTTCACCCATCGGCGCAGCGCGGGCAGCGCGTTCCAGCCGGGGGCTGGTGGCTAGCCGGAACAAGATCGCGCGGTCGGCGGGCATGGTCCCCATCCTGGCAAACGCCGCCCGCGGCCGGTGCGCCGTCTGGGCGGGCTTGCCTGCTGCGTCCAGCCGGGCCAAGCGCCTCGCGGACCGCCGGCGGCGCCGGGCGCGAGTACGGCGGTCGCAAGTTCGTCGGCCCACTTACGGCCGAGCCGCCAATCATCGTCCGCGGTCAGCGAGCCGCGGTGGGATCAGGCGCCGGTCGGCAGGAGCGCGTTGATGACCCTGGCGGCGCGGTCGGGGTCGGGGTGCTCGCCGGTGATGAGCCCGAGGTAGATGTAGGACTCCATGATGCGGACCAGGACGTAGGGCAGGTCTTCCGGGGGGACGGCGGCATGGAGGCGCCCGGCCGACGCTTCCTCGTCGAGGAGCTCGCCGATCAGGGTGGTCAGCCGGGTTTCGAAGCCGGTGGCCCTGGTCGTCAGCAGGCGCAGGGCCAGGTCGCCTTCGCGGTCCAGGAAGCGT
>JAOPYP010000262.1 GCA_025964635.1 Actinomycetes bacterium
GGGTGCTTGCTGGGCGTTTGCAAAAGCAAGCACCTTTTGATTCACTGCATAGGTGAGTCCAATGCGAGTGAGCTCCATCGGTGAGTACATCAAGGAGCAACGGGAGCAGGCGAAGATCTCGCTGCGCCAGCTAGCCTCCCAGGCCGGGGTCTCCAACCCGTACCTAAGCCAGATCGAGCGCGGCGTGCGCCGGCCGAGCGCCGAGATCCTGCAGCAGATCGCCAAGGGGCTGCGGATCTCAGCGGAGGCCCTCTACGTGCAGGCCGGGATCCTGGAGGACCGGCCGCCCGACTCGGGGGTCCGCACGGCCGTGCTGGCCGCGCCGGAGCTGACCGAGCGGCAGAAGCAGGTGCTGCTGGAGATCTACGACTCGTTCCGCCGGGAAGCAACGGCGAAGACGCCGGAGGAAGCTGAGGAAGCCGCCGTCGCGGCGGAGGCCGCCGCGATCCAGGCGGCTGCGGCCGAGGCCACCGCGGCCCGGGCTGCGGCCGAGGAGGCCCGCGCGCAGGAGGCCGCCAGGGGCGCCTGGGAGCAGGCGACCGGACCCGGCGGCGCAGGACTCGATGAAGAGGATGACGATCCCCTCGCGGCAGCGGAGCCGTTGGGCACGAACGAGGCGGCCAGTCCGCCTCACTCAACGGGTCTGCCGGACGGGTGGACCAGGAAGGAAGATTGACATGAACCGCAGCACCATTGACGTGAAGACCGAGGTGCGCAAGCTGGCCAGCAGCAAGCCCGTGCACGCCGCCGCCGGAGCCGGGGTACTGGCCTCCGCGGCCCTGCGCGAGCTGCCGGCGCGGATCGCCCGCTGGCGCAGCGATGGCTCCCTGGCCGCCCTGCCGGGCCTGGCCAGCGAGTACATGACGACCGCCCGGACCAAGGCGGTCCAGGAGTACGACAAGCTCGCCACGCACGGCGCCCGGGTGCTCAACGGGAAGACCGCCCTGCCGGGCAAGAGCACCAAGAAGAGCTGACGATCCGTGTCCGGGCAGCTGCCCCAGGCCGGGCGGGAGACGGGCTTTGGTCCCGGTTCCCGCCCGGACCGGATAGCCTGATGCTGTGTTGCTGAACACAGGAGCGATGACCCCGCTCTACTGGTTCCTCGAGATACTGGCGGTCGCCGCCTTTGTCTGCGAGGTATGGGCCTTTGTGGACGCACTGCGCCGTCCCTCGAAAGCGTTCTTGGCGGCTGGTAAGCAGAACAAGCCGCTCTGGCTGATCATCCTCGGCGTGGCCTCGGTGATCGGCCTCTACCTCGGCGTCCTGTCCGGTGGTTTCGGCGCCGTGGGCATCCTTCCCATCGCCGCCTTCGTGGCCTCGGCCATCTACCTGACCGATGTCCGGCCCAAGGTCCGGGAATACCGGGGCAGCAATGGGAGCAGCCAGGGTCCATACGGCCCCTGGTAAGCCCGGCGCCCGGCCCTGATCTCTCAGGCCGGTAGCTTCTCCCGGTTTCCCCGCCCGGTAGGGTGACTGACCGTGAGTGATAACCCGTTGCGTACCCACCGCCTCGAACTCGACGACCAGACCCTCCGGGAGTGGGACGCGGTCGTGCTGGCGTCCGGTCCGGACGGGATCGTGCTGGACTCCTCCGCGTTCTACCCCGGCGGTGGGGGCCAGCCACCCGATCACGGGGTGCTGCTGTGGGGCGGCGTGCAGACCCGGATCGTGGGCGCCCGCAAGGGCGACGACCTCTACCTGATTCCCGCCGAGGACGACCCGCTGCCACCGGCCGGCACCGCGGTCCGCGGCGCCGTGGAGGACGAACGGCGGACCGCGCTGATGCGCACCCACACCGCGCTGCACGTGCTGGGCGGCGTGGTCTTCCGCGACTTCGGCGCGCTGGTCACCGGCGGGAACATGGAAGAGCTGACCGCGCGAATGGACTTCAACCTGACCGAGGTCCCGCCCGGTTTCCGGGAGACCGTCGAGGCCGCGTGCAACGCGGAACTCGCCGCGGACCGCCGGATCGACGTCCGGGTGCTGCCCCGCGACCAGGCGTTCGCCATCCCGGACATCATCCGCACCGCCACCAACCTGGTCCCGCCGGAGGTCAAGGAGGTGCGGATCATCGACATCGTCGGCCTCGACCAGCAAGCGGACGGCGGCACGCACGTGGCCTCGACCCGCCAGGTGGGCGGGATCCAGGTGGTCAAGATCGAGAACAAGGGCAAGGGGTTCCGCCGGGTCCGCATCCAGGTCAGCGACCAGACCCTGGCCTGACCCGTCCGTTCCCGGCCCGGGCCCGTCAGGTGTCAGCGCCCGCACGGTCGGGAGTCATCACCGCCGGTCGGCGTGCACCTGCGGCCAGGCAGGCCTTAACGGGCCGCCGGAAGAGACACAGTTGAAATGGCTTGTGCGAAAACTGTTCCTGAGCTAACGGTATGCACAATCGAAACTGATCAATCGGCCATGCCGAGGCGCGTGTTACGGTGCACCGTTATTGGCGCTCGCACGGACGGGAGGCGGTTCAGCCGGCGCCGGAATGACGGTAGCGGGCGCGGGCGCGGCGCACCCTCAGAGCGGCATGACCAGGAGCGCGGCCGGGACCACGACCAGCGCGGCGGCCACCCCGCAGACCAGGACCCTGGCCGGCACGGACAGGCCCGGCGACGGCGTGAGCAGCCGCTCCACCCGGGCCGTCACCCCGCTGTCGCCCATCGCGGCGTCCTCATCCGAGATGGCCAGCGTGCCGGCGGGTGTCCCCGGTGAGCCGGCCGCGCCGACCCGGATCAGCGCGGTGACGAGTTCGCGGGCCGGCCGCCGCCGGGCGGCGTGATCGTCCGCGAGCATCTCGACGAGCAGCGCCACCGACGCGTAGGACCGCTGCACCAGCACCGACCAGGGAAAGGCCCGGGCCAGCGCGGTGAACGGGAGCAGCACGAGGTCGTGCCGCTCCCGGAGGTGGGCCCGCTCGTGGGCCAGCACCGCGGCCAGTTCCGCCTGATCCAGCAGGTCGAGCGTGCCGGCGCTGATCACGATGCGGGAGCGCAGCCCCGGCACGCAGTAGGCGGCCGCGGCGGGATAGTCGACGACCAGGGCGCCGGGGACCTTCGGGTCGCCGTGCGCGAGCAGGCTCAGCAGCGTCCGGTGCCGCCGGCGGGCCCGCAGCACCGCCCCGGCCGAGGCGAGCAGGACCCAGCAGAGCAGCGCGAACAGTGCCGCGGACGCCCCCAGGCAGAGCAGTCGCATCGCCGCGAGCAGGCCAGGCGGCCGGACCTCGCTGGCCACGTTGCGGAGCGCCTTGTCCAGTACGGCGAGCGCGCCGCCGGCCACCCCGGGCCCGACCGGGTCCGCGCCGAGCGCCGCCAGGGTCCCGATCGCGGCTACTCCCCAGCCCAGTCCCATGGCCTGCCACAGCATGATGGCCGCCGCCGGTGACCGGCGCGGCCAGCGTGCGGTGGCTAGTTCCGCGGCGACAGGCACCAGGCCTACCGCCAAGGTAGCCAGAACCAGGACGGGGGAAAACACGGAAAGTCAGCTCCCGGCGGGTTCTCCGCCTATCTCCAGGGCTCGACGTAGCACCCGTGCTTCGCTTCCCGACACGCGACGGGCGAAACTCGCGAGCGCGGCTGATCTGTCGCCAGCCTGGTCGAGGGCGAAAAGCATAAGTTCGGTGACGTACGCTTCCCGGCTCGCAGCGGCGCGGTACAGCCAGGCCCGTCCGTCCCGCTCCCGCCGGGCGAACCCTTTCTTGGCCAATCGGTCCAGGACGGTCATCACCGTGGTGTGAGCCAGATCCCGGTCGGTAAGCTTACCGCCAACCTGGCGCACCGTGAGCTGAGTCTGACTTTCCCAGAGAACGTCCATAATGGCGCGTTCGAGTTCGCCCAGTCGGTTCACGCAGTCACTCTACCTACCGGCTTTACCGGCGGGCAGACCCAACCCCTCCGGCGCGGCCAGGCTCACCCCGGTGAGGTGCGGCCCGCTCCTATCCGGTCCTGTCCGGTCAGGTCAGCCAGTACACGTTGTAGTGCTGGTGGTGCGTCCGCGCAATCGGGATCAGCCCCACGGGGCGGCCGCCCGCGACGGCCTGGAACTGCAGCCGCGGCCCTGGAAGCCGGGTCACGGACCCGGA
>JAOPYP010000268.1 GCA_025964635.1 Actinomycetes bacterium
GGCCGGGAAACCTGTCTGTAACGATTCGGGGCATCGCCGCGGACGTCTATTGACAGGGTCGTGACTTCGCTCGACACTGCTTCCACATACTTTGAAACGTTATAGCACATTTCCTTCAGGCACCCCCCGCTGGCCTGCAGCCGGACTGGGGCGACCCCTACCCCGAGACGAGAGGGGACCGGGCTGTGACAGCTGGCGAAGGCCACGGCGGCGGGACCCCATCCCCCAAGGACCCGGCGGCCCAGGCCCCGGGGTCCCAGGCGCCTGAGGCCTCTGGAACCTCTGAAGCAGCTGAGGTCCCTGCGGCCCCCGCGGCCGTCCCCGTCCTGGCCCTGCACGGCGCCACCAAATCGTTCGGCGCGGTGCGCGCGGTCACCGACGGCACGATCGACCTTTACGCCGGCGAAGCGCACGCGCTGCTGGGCGAGAATGGCGCGGGCAAGTCCACCATGGTGAAGATCCTGGCCGGGGTGCACCAGCCGGATTCCGGCGAGCTGCTCATCGACGGGGCGCCGGTCACCCTGCACAACCCGGCCGGCGCCCAGAACGCCGGGATCGCGGTCATCTACCAGGAGCCCACCCTCTTCCCCGACCTGAGCGTGGCGGAGAACATCTTCATGGGACGCCAGCCGCTGCTGGCCGGGCGGCGGATCGACCGGCGCCGGATGCACGCGGACTCCGCGGCCCTGTTCGCGCGGCTGGGAGTCAAGCTCGATCCGGGCCGGATCAGCCGCGGGCTGTCCATCGCGGACCAGCAGATCGTCGAGATCGCCAAGGCCCTGTCGCTGGACGCCCGGGTGATCGTGATGGACGAGCCCACCGCGGCGCTGTCCGCGACCGAGGTGGCCCGGCTGTTCGACGTGGTCCGCACGCTCCGCTCGGCCGGCGCGGCGGTGCTGTTCATCTCGCACCGGCTGGAGGAGGTCTTCCAGATCTGCCAGCGGGTCACGGTCATGCGCGACGGCCGGCACGTGCTGACCAGCGAACTGGCCGGGCTGACCGCGGACGACCTGGTCCGGGCCATGGTGGGCCGGCAGATGGTGGAGCGGTCCGCCGGCGAGCGCGGCCTGGCCGGGGAACTGGTGCTCCGGGTCGAGCACCTGACCCGGGAGGGCGTGTTCACCGACATCTCGCTGGACGTGCGGGCGGGCGAGATCGTCGCCCTGGCCGGGCTGGTCGGGTCGGGCCGCAGCGAGGTGGCCCGGGCCGTATTCGGGATCGACCGTTACGACGCGGGCCGGGTCGTGATGCGCGGCCGCGAACTCCGGCGGGCCTCACCGACCGCCGCGATGGGCGCCGGGATCGGCTTCGTCCCCGAGGACCGGCGCCAGCAGGGCCTGGTCATGGACATGTCGGTGCAGCAGAACGTGGCCCTCGCGTCGCTCGCCCGGCTCCGCAAGGCCGGCCTGATCCGGTCCGCGGCCGAGCGGGCGTTCGCGGCCGACTGGGCGGTCCGGCTCAACCTCAAGTACGGCCGCCTGGTCGACCCGGTGTCCCGGCTGTCCGGCGGCAACCAGCAGAAGGTCGTCCTGGCCAAGTGGCTGGGCCGCCAGCCGGCGCTGCTGATCGTGGACGAGCCGACCCGCGGCATCGACATCGCCACCAAGGCCGAGGTTCACCGGCTGCTGGTCCAGCTGGCCCGGGACGGTGTCGCCATCCTGATGATCTCCTCGGAACTGCCCGAGGTGCTGCACATCGGGGACCGGGTCCTGGTCATGCGCGAGGGGCGGCTGACCGCGGGATTCGGGCACGCGGACGCCTCGGAGGAGAAGATCATGGCCGCCGCGACCGGCCAGCTGCAGGAGGCTTCATGACGACCACCGTGACCGAGCGCCGGGAGCCCGCCGGCGCCCCGCCCGGGGGCGGCTCGCGCAGGCTCACCGAGCGGGTGTTCCGGATCCGGGAGTCCGGCATCATCGCGGTCCTGCTGGTGTTCGTGGCCGTCACCACCAGCATCCAGCCGTCGTTCCTGAACCAGCAGAACCTCCAGTTCCTGCTCATCAACACCACCGTCTACGCGCTGCTCGCGCTGGGCGAGACCATGGTCGTGGTCAGCCGGAACGTGGACCTGTCGATCGGCTCGGTACTGGGCCTGTCGGCGTATGTCTCGGCCGGGATGTTCGGCCACCACCCCGGCATCCCGATCCCCGTCGTCTTCCTCATCGGCCTGGGGATCGGGCTGGTCTGCGGGATGGCCAACGGCCTGATGGTCGCGGTCGGCCGGGTGCCGAGCCTGGTGGTCACGCTGGCCACGCTGTACATCATCCGGGGCATCGACATCCTCATCGTGGGCGGCAACCAGGTGGTCGCGCAGTCCCTGCCGTCCGGCTTCACCAACATCCCGCGGGCCACCGTGCTGGGCATCCCCTACCTGGCCATCGCGATCGCCGTGGTGATCGGGATCGGCGCGTACTACCTGCGCGCGTTCCGGTCCGGCCGTGAGCTGTACGCGATCGGCTCGAACCCGGAGGCGGCCCGGCTGGCCGGCATCCCGGTCGGCCAGCGGATCTTCACCGCGTTCACGGTGAGCGGCGGCATCGCCGGGGTGGCGGGGGTGCTCTGGGCCGCGCAGTACCAGACGATCGACTCGACCGCGGGGACCGGCTACGAACTGACCGTTATTTCTGCCGTGGTGGTGGGCGGCGTGGCCATCTTCGGCGGGAGTGGCAGCGCGGTGGGTGCCGCCGTCGGCGCGCTCCTGCTCAGCAGCATCAACTCCGCGCTGAACGTGCTGGGATTCCCGCAGCTGTGGCTCGAGGCCATCTCCGGCTTCCTCCTCCTGCTGGCCATCACGCTCGACCGGATCATCTCTGTGCGCCTCATGACCGCACTGCGGCGAAGGAGCCCCGGCGTTGGAACCTGACCTGAACACGCCTGCCGCCGCCCCCGCCGCGGGTCAGCCGGGCGCCGGTCAGCCGGGCGCCGGGCGGGCCGACCTGCTGCGGTCCGCGGCGCGTGGCTCGGTGCGCTGGGAAACCGGCCTGGTCCTCCTGGTCGTGGCCATCGTGATCTTCGGCGCGGCCACCTCCCCCCAGTTCCTGACCAGCGGCAACTTCTTCAACACCGGGGTCACCTCGGG
>JAOPYP010000319.1 GCA_025964635.1 Actinomycetes bacterium
GGACGGCGCGGCCACCCCGGCCCACCAGGTGGCCGAGTATTACCGTGCGGTGAAGCGGGAGGAGTTCCTGACCTGGCACGCGCAGGTCAGCGACTGGGAGACGGACCGCTACCTGACCGCGTTCTGACCCGCACGGACCGGGAAAGCGAGGGCGATGGAGGCATGCCGTGTGCGGCATCGTAGGCCTGCAGCTGCGCGGTGACCATGGGCCGGGGCTCCTCGGCGGGCTGATCAGCAGCATGCTCATCGAGGTCCGCGAGCGCGGGCCGGATTCCGCGGGCGTGGCCCTGTACGGGGATCCCGCGCTGACCCCGGCGGGCCAGGCGGCCGTGAGCGTGCTGGCCGGCGAGGTGCCGGCCCGCGGCCTCGCGGCCCGGCTGGGGGAGATTCCGGGAATCCGGGTGACCGCGGCCGCGGACGTCCGGGTGATCACCGCGGGGGTGGCCCAGGAGCAGCTCACCGCGGCCGTGCGGGCCGCGCTGCCGGGCGCGCCACTGCTCGGCACGGGCCCAGGGCTGGCCGTGCTGAAGGGCGTGGGTGACCCGCTCGGCCTGATCCGCTCGTTCCGCCTGGCCGGGCGGGGCGGCTACCAGGCCGTGGGTCACACCCGGATGGCGACCGAGTCGGCGGTCACGGTGGCGCACAGCCACCCGTTCTCCGTCCGTCCCGGTCTCTGTCTCGTCCATAACGGTTCGTTCGCCAACCACGACACGATCCGGCGTGAGTTGCGGGCCGCCGGGATCGGCTTCACGACCGACAACGACTCCGAGGTGGCGGCGGCCTTCGTGGGCGCGTGCCTGGCGGACGGCGATGACCTGGACAAGGCGCTGCGCCGTCTGTGCCAGTCCTTCGACGGCTTCTACACGCTGCTGGTCACCACGCCCACCGAGTTCGCCGTGGTCCGCGACGCGATCGCGGCCAAGCCGGCGCTGATCGCGGAGGGCGGCGACTGGGTCGCGATGGCCAGCGAGTACCGGGCCCTGTCGGTGCTGCCCGGGATCGGGGCGGCCCGCGTGTTCGAGCCCGCCCCCGAGGAGGTGCACGTGTGGTCACGCTGACGGGGGACGCGCGGACGGAGCAGCCCGGCGGCCCGGCCGTGCTGGACACCGCGCGGCTGGGCGTCCGGGCCGTGAACGAGCGGCTGCGGGCGCTGCTCCCGGGCAGCGCGGTGACCGTGGCCAGCCCGGCGGGGCGGCACAACCTGGCCGTGGGGCTGGACGCCGACGTCAGCGTGCTGATCGACGGGCCGGCCGGCTACTACGCCGGCGGCCTGAGCCGGAACGCGTCGATCACGATCAACGGACCGGCGGGCTGGGGGGCCGGCGAGAACCTGATGTCCGGGTCGGTCCGGGTCCGCGGCGACGCCAGCCAGTCCGCGGCCGCGTCCGCCCACGGCGGCCTGGTGGTGGTGGACGGCCACGCCTCGCTGCGCGCGGGCATCTCCCTCAAGGGGGCCACGCTGGCCGTGGCCGGGGACGCAGGCCCCTTCTGCGGGTTCATGGCCCAGGCCGGGACGATCCTGATCGGCGGCGACGCGGGGGACGCACTAGGCGACTCGCTCTACGAGGCGGTGATCTACGTGGCCGGCACCATCCGGGGCCTGGGCGCGGACGCGCAGGTCGAGGACCTGGCCGAGACCGACGTGGCCGCCGTGCGGGCCCTGGTCAAGCGGACCGGGTTCGACCACATCGACCCGGAGAAGGTGACCCGGGTCGCGTCGGCCCGGCGCCTCTACCATTTCGACACCCAGAACCATGACGCCTACTGACCCGGTGGAGGACCCCGCCGGGGTGCGCCCCGTCCCGCCAGCACCCGTCCCGCAAGCACCCGGCGAACTGCCGCTCAACCACACGTTCCCGCCCACGGTGATCGGCGACATCCAGCAGCGGGCGGAACTCGGCCGCTACCAGATCCGCGGTATGGGTGCCCGGCGGGCCCTGCCCACCTTCGACGACCTGCTGCTGCTCACCGCGAGTGCGTCGCGCTACCCCCTGGAGGGCTACCGGGAGCACTGCGCGACGCGGACCGTGCTCGGCACCCGCAACGCCAGCGACCCGGTGGTCCTGGACATCCCGGTCACGATCGCGGGCATGTCGTTCGGTGCGCTGTCCGCCGCGGCCAAGGAGGCCCTGGGCCGGGCGGCCAGCGAGGCCGGAACGTCCACCACGACCGGCGACGGCGGGATGACCCCCGAGGAACGCGCGGCCTCCACGACCCTCGTGTACCAGTGCCTGCCGTCCCGGTACGGGTTCAACCCCGACGACCTGCGGGCGGCCGACGCGGTGGAGATCGTGCTGGGCCAGGGGGCCAAACCGGGCGGCGGCGGGATGCTGCTGGGCCAGAAGGTCGGGCCGCGCGTGGCGGGGATGCGCACCCTGCCCGAGGGCATCGACCAGCGCTCGGCCAGCCGGCACCCGGACTGGACCGGCCCGGACGACCTGCGCATCAAGATCGAGGAGCTGCGCGAGGCGACCGGCTGGCGGGTGCCGGTCTACGTGAAGATGGGCGCCACCCGGGTCGGCCACGACGTGCGGCTGGCCGCCGCGGCCGGGGCGGATGTGGTGGTGGTGGACGGGATGCAGGGCGGGACCGCCGCGACCCAGGACATGTTCATCGAGCACACCGGGATCCCCACGCTGGCCGCGGTGCGGATGGCCGCCGAGGCCCTGGCCGACCTCGGACTGACCGGCCAGGTCCAGCTGATCATCTCTGGCGGCATCCGGACCGGCGCCGACGTGGCCAAGGCCCTGGCCCTCGGGGCCGACGCGGTGTCGATCGGGGTGGCGGCCCTGGTCGCCCTGGGCTGCAACGCGCCGGCGTACACCCTGCCGGGCGGCCGCCCGGTCGACGTCACGGCCGACTACGCGGCGATGGGGACCGCCCCGGGCTACTGCGCGGGCTGCCACACGGGCCGCTGCCCGGTGGGCATCACCACCCAGGACGACGCCCTGGCCGCCCGGCTGGACCCGGGCCTGGGCGCTCACCGGGTCGCGAACTACCTGCGGTCGCTGGTCATGGAGACGACGATGCTGGCCCGGGCGTGCGGCAAGTCGGACGTGCACCATCTGGAGCCTGAGGACCTGGTTGCGCTCACCGTGGAGGCCGCCGCCATGGCGCGGGTGCCGCTGGCCGGCACCTCGTGGATCCCGGGCTGGCCGGGGTGAGCCAGCCGGCCAGCCCGGCCGCGGACGTGGTCATCATCGGCGGCGGGATCACCGGCACGGCCGCGGCCTGGGCCCTCACCCAGCGCGGCGTGCATGACGTGGTGGTGCTGGAGCGGGGCACGGTCGGGTGCGGCGGCACCGGCAAGTCCAGCGGGATCGTCCGCTGCCACTACGGGGTGCCCGCGCTGGCCGCGATGGCGTGGAAGGGGCTGCGGCTGCTGGAGAACGCGGCGGACGTGCTCGGCGACGACGCCGGTTTCCGCCAGGTCGGGTACGTCGTCGGGGTCGGGCCGGAGAACGTGACCGCGCTGCACGCCAACCTGGCCATGCTCCAGGGCCTGGGCATCGAGACGGCAGCCGTGCCGCACGACGCGGTGGCGGCGCTGTGGCCCGCCGCCGACCTGTCCGACTTCGCGGCGCTGGCCTACGAGCCGCGCGGCGGGTACGGCGATCCGTACCGGACAGCCCAGGCCTTCGCGGCGGCCGCCCGGCGCGGCGGCGCGGACATCCGGCCGGGCACGGCTGTCACCGGCGTGCTGGCCAGTCATGGGCGGGTGACCGGGGTGCAGCTGGCCAGCGGCGAGCGGCTGGCGGCGGGGGCCGTGGTGATCGCCGCGGGCCCGTGGTCGGTGGCGCTGGCCGCCCCGCACGGCATCGACCTGCCCATCCGGGTCTGCCGCGAGCAGATCCTTCTCGTCGCGCCGGGCCAGCCCCTCGGGCCGGCGCCGGTCCTGTCCGACCTGGTATGCCTGCAGTACCTGCGCGCCGAGCCGTCCGGCGAGCTGCTGTGCGGCAACAGCGACCTGCACGAGGTCGAGCCCGCGGATCCCGATCACTACCGCAACCGTGCCGACGCCGGCTTCATCGAGGCGGCCGCCGGGAAGCTGGCCCGCAGGTTCCCCGGGCTCCCGGACGCGGCGGTCGCGTCCAGCTACGCCGGCTGCTACGACATCACCCCGGACTTCAACCCGCTCATCGGGAGCACCGGGATCGACGGGCTGACCGTGGCCGCGGGCTTCAGCGGGCACGGGTTCAAGATCTCCCCGGCCGTGGGCGAGCTGATCGCGGACCTGGTCTGCACCGGCGCCAGCGCGGACCCGGACGTCCCCGGGAGCGTGTTCCGGCTGTCCCGGTTCGCCGAGGGTGACCCGCTGGCCAGCCAGCATCCCTACGCCGGGGCCGGCCAGCTCCGATAAGTGGCTTCAGGCCTGCCCGGACGCGTCCCGTGGCGGTAACGTGACTCCTGGGTAAATCCTGGTTGCCACCGTCGCCAACTAGCCACGAGGCGCTCATGCTCAAGCGGATTCTTCTGGCGCTGGACAGCTCGGACTCCGGGCAGGTCGCGGTCAGCTTCACCATCGCGCTGGCCGGCCGGGCCACCGAGATCCGGGTCCTGCACATCAACGGGTTCCAGGTCGGCGGCCGCGGCCTGACCCTGGAGACGCCCGCCGAAGCCGGTGCCCTGCTCGACGACGCCCTGCTCCAGCTGCGCTCCTCCGGGATGCGGGCGACCGGGACAGTGGTCGCCGCGACCTGCTTCTCGGTGGCGGAGTACATCGTGGCCGAGGCGGGCCGCTGGTCCGCGGACGCGATCGTGCTGGGCTCCGCGCGCCGCCGCGGACTGCGGCGGATCACCTGCCAGGGGGTCCGCGAGCGGGTGGTCCGGTCCAGCTGCCTGCCGGTGCTCACCGCGCCCGCCCCGCTCCGGGTGGCGGACGCGGACCTGGCCCGGGCGCAGGCCGCCGGGGCCGGCCGGCGCGGTCCGCACGCACTGCCTCCGATTAGGCGCCTTCACCACTGAACACGGTCACCGACAGGAAACGGATCGGCAGCCGGGCCAGCTGCGTCGGGCCGTGCGGGATGTCCCCCTCGAATTGCAGGGTGTCCCCCGGCTCCATCAGGTAGTTCTGCGTCCCGTAGCTGTACTCCATGACGCCCTCCAGCATGTAGAGGACCTCGATCCCCGGATGCTGGAAGAGCGGGAACACCTCAGTGGCCTCGGTGAGGGAGACCAGCAGCGGCTCCACCCGCTTGTACGGGCCGCGCAGGCTGCCCAATAGCTGGTAGGTGTGGCCGGCCCGGGTCCCCTGGCGGACGATCTCCGGCCCGCTCCCGGCCTTGACGAACACCGCGTCCCGCTCCTCGGCCAGCCCGCGGAACAGCGAGGTCACCGGCATGTCCAGGGCGGCGGCCAGCCGCTCGATGGTGGACAGGCTGGGCGAGGTCTGCGCGTTCTCGATCTTCGAGAGCATGCCCTTGGAGATGCCGGACCGCTCGGCCAGCTGCCCCACGTTGAGGCCGATCTCCCGGCGGCGGCTGCGCACGTGGTTCGCGATGACCCAGGACAGCTGGCTGGCCGGGCTGCCCGGCTCGGCCGCGCCGCCCGGCACCTGGTCACCGCCGCTGACGGCCCGTAGCGCCGGGGCCTTGGCTGATCGCCGGTCGGACATGCCAGCCAACATATTCGACCGGCCCGTTCCGGCCTCGCCCGAGGGTGAATTCACCGGCACGTAACAGGGTCTTACGGCCTGGAAACCACGGACTGTTTCCTGAGATGCAACATCGTTGAGTAGTACCCCAGACCGTTCCGTGAGCCGTGCCCCGCATGGTGGCGGCCCCGGGGCCCGGCGGAGGAGATGAGGCCATGAGCACGAACTCAGACGGGCTGGCGGGAGAGGTCGCGACATCACTGCATCGCGGGACCAACTGGTGGGGAGCCTTCGTCATCGGGCTGGCCGGCACCATCCTGGTCACCGGCATCGTGCCGTTCGCCGCCCAGTCCATGGGCGCGGCCTCGGTCCCCGCGATCACGCTGGTGGTGCTCATCGGCCTGGTGCTGTGCTTCTGCATGGCCGAGCTGGCCGCGCTGCTCCCGCACCGGACCGGGGGGCTGCCGTCGTACGCCTACGACAGCTACAAGCCGCTGGGCGAGACCACCGCGCGGCACGTCGGCGGGCTGTCCGGCTGGGGTTACTGGCTGGGCTGGTTCCCGGTGGCGCCGATCAACATGATCCTGGCCGCGGGCTACATCGCGGTCCTGGCCCACCTGCCCCTGGGCCGGAGCCTGCTCCCGCTGGGCAGCCTGGGCACCGCGGTGACCTCGACCGTCCTGATCATCACCCTGGCCGGGCTGCTGCTGCTGTTCATCCCGTGCTACTACGGCATCCGGATGGGCGCCACATTCGCCACGGTCCTCGGCGTGCTGGCCATGATCCCGCTGACCCTGCTGATCCTGCTCCCGGTGTTCAAGCCGTCCAGCTTCCACTGGTCCAACCTGGCCGGGTTCCACTATGCCGACCCGAAGACCGCCGGGGTCACGTTCTTCCTGGCCTGGATCTTCGTGATCTCCTGGAACGCCGTGGCCATGGAGGCCGCGGCCTGCTACGTGGGTGAGTGCCGCGACCCGGCCCGGGACGCCAAGATCGCGCTCACCGCGGAGGGCCTGTACGGGGTCTTCATCTACATCGGCACCGCGGTGGTGTTCATCGGCGTGCTCGGCGCCGCACTCAAGACCTTCGACCCGCTCACCCTCTACACCAGTTTCGCCAACCACATCTTCGGCAACGCCCGCTGGGTGCAGTACCTGATCGGGATCCCGCTGGTGTTCGCGCTGCTGCTGTCCGTGCTGAACGCGATCATGGGCGTGGGCCGGTCGCTGTTCCAGGCGGCGGAGGACCGGATGCTGCCCCGCTGGTTCGCGCACAAGAACCGCCATCACGCCCCGGACCGGGCCATGCTCTTCAACCTGGCCTGCTCGATGATCGTGGCCCTGCTCGGCTCCCCGGTCCGGATCTACATCTTCTCCAACGTCGGCTACCTGCTCGCCATCGTGGTGGCCCTGGTCGGGTACTTCCTGATGCGCCAGTTCCAGCCGGACCGGGTGGGGCCGTTCCGGATGCCGGGCTGGTTCCGCTGGCTGGCCCTGGCCTGCGGCATCTTCCTGGGGATCGACTACTTCGCCGGCGGCTGGAACGCCCCGGAGATCGTGGTCGGCCCGGGTGAGTCGCACATCCTCTATATCCTCGGCATCGTGGTCCTGGCCGCCTACCTCCCGCTCTACTTCTGGCGCAAGCTCACCGACCGGCGCCGCGGGGTGAGCCCCGCGGAAGCCCCGGCCACGCTGGCCGCCGACCCGGCCGGGGCCCCGGCCCTCGCCCAGGTCGAGCCGGAGGGATGAGGCGATGACCGCCCTGCTTCCGCGCCGCCGCCGCCGCTGGGACAAGCAGCCCACTCAGCAGGCCTCCGTGCTGATCGCCTCCACCGGGGAACCCATCCCGGCGGCCGCGGTCAGCCGCGCGGTCGCGCTCAGCGGCGGGCAGCCCGTGGCCGTGGTCAGCCTGGCCCGCATCTACGGCTCGGCGCTGGGCCTGCCCAACCCGGGCCTGCTGCCCACCCAGCGGGAACTGGCCGGCCAGCGCGAGCGGGTGGCCAGCGCCCTGGCCGCCCTGCAGCGGGCCGGCCTGGAGGGCTGGGGCCAGGTGGCCGCCACCCGCCGGCCCGGCCGGACCATCGCCCGGGTGGCCCGGGCCCGCGGGGTGCGGCGCGTCATCCTGGTCACGCCCAGCCAGCCGCGCTGGCGCCGGTTCGTGGAGGGCAACCTGGTCCGTGAGATCGGCCGCAAGCTGGCCCCGGGCACCTCGGTCGAGGCGGTCATCGTGCTGCGCCCAGGCTGACCAGGCTCCCGGAGCCGGTGCGGCGCCGCCCGCGGCTGCTTCCTGATGGTCCCCGGCTCCGCCATGCTGTGTATCGCCATCTGGCTGACGCACGGCAGGGCAAGGAGTCCTCACGATGATCATTGATTGCGCTCACTACCGGGACGGCCGGAGGCAGGAGCAGGGGCCGGTCTCGCTGGAGGAGGCCGCGGCCCGGCGCGCCGAGGACGGATTCGTGTGGCTCGGGCTGTTCGAGCCGGGGGTCGACGAGCTGGACCAGGTCCGTGCGGCCTTCGGGCTGCACGAACTGGCAGTGGAGGACGCGCAGAGCTTTCATATGCGGCCCAAGATCGAGCAGTACGACGGCGACGTGCGCCTGGTCATCCTGCGGACCGCGCGCTACGACGATGAGGCCGAAGAGGTGAAGTTCGGCGAGATCAGCGTCTTCCTGGCGCCGACCTTCGTGATCACGGTGCGGCAGGGCATGGCGAGTGAACTGCGGGAGGCCCGCCAGCGGCTGGAGCGCCGGCCCGAGTTGCTCAAAGCGGGCAGTACCTCGGCGCTCTGGGCCATCCTGGATGAGGTGGTGGACGGGTACGCCCCGGTCGTGGCCGGGGTCGAGAACGACATCGACCAGGTCGAGGCCACCGTGTTCTCCGGGACCGTGGCACCGACCGAGCGGATCTACTCCCTGCGCCGCGAGGCCACCCAGTTCTACCGGGCGGTTCATCCGCTGCTCGGCGTGGTCGCCGCGGTCGAGCGGGCCGCCGCGCCGGATCTGCAGCCCTACCTGCGTGACGTCCAGGACCACCTGCTCCTGGTCAACGAGGAGGTCGCGGCCCAGCGTGACCTGCTCGGCACGGTGCTGGAAGCCAACATGGCGGTGATCTCGGTCGAGCAGACGAAGGTCAGCGTCCGGCAGAACGCCACCATCGAGCAGCTCACCATCCTGGCCACGGTGTTCCTGCCGCTCACGTTCGTCACCGGGTTCTTCGGCCAGAACTTCGCCTGGCTGGTCAGGCACATCACCGGCCCGGCCGCGTTCGCCGCCTTCGGCATCGGCGGCCTTATGGTCCCCCTGGTGCTGCTGTTCTGGTGGCTGAGGCTCCGACGGCGGGACCCGGACATCAGCGTGGCGGCCGAGGCCGGCCCGCGGCTGCGGCCCTCGCCGGAATGAGGGAACTGATGAACAGGACCGGGTCCGGGCACCCGGTCACGGCCAGCCGTCCGGCAGACTGGGGAGATGGCCGGGGAGCCACAGACAGCGGAAGTGTCGGAGTCGGCGCGGGCGGCTCCGGCGGCGCCGCTGCGCGGCCTGGTCGCCTGGTACAGCGGATACCGGCAGGAAGGCGGGCCACCCGGGCGGCACCGCGGACTCCCCTCGCCCTACCTGACGCTGATCATCACCCTGGACGACCCGCTGACCATCTCGGCGCACCCGGATCCCGCCGACCCGCCGGGCGACTACGTGACGCTGGCCGGCGGCCTGCACACCACGCCCGCGCTGATCACCCACCCGGGCCGCCAGTCCGGCATCCAGCTCGCCCTCAGCCCGCTGGGTGCCCGGGCCCTGCTCGGCCGCCCCGCGGGTGAGCTGGCCGGGATTGACGTGGACGGGTCCGAGGTACTGGGGGCTGTGGCGCTCGAACTGCACGGGCGGCTCCGGGAAGCGCGCAGCTGGCCGGCCCGGTTCGCGCTGCTCGACCAGATCCTGCTGGACCACGCTGACCTGGACCAGCAGGTGGCCCCGGACATCGCTGAGGCCTGGCGGCTGCTGACCCGCAGCGGGGGCACCATCCAGGCCGGGGAGCTGGCCCGGCGGGTCGGCTGGAGCCCCCGATACCTGCAACGCCGGCTGCTGGCCGAGACCGGCCTGACCCCGAAGGCCGCCGCCCGGGTGACCCGCTTCGACCGGGCCCGGCGCACGCTCCTGCGCCAGGCTGCCACCCGGGCACGGGGGCAGGACGGTGCCCGGCCTGGCGGGGGCACGCTGGCCAGCCTGGCCGCCGGGTGCGGCTACTACGACCAGGCTCACCTGGCCCGCGAGTTCCGCGACCTGGCCGGCTGCCCCCCGTCCACCTGGCTCGCCGAGGAGTTCCGAAACGTCCAATCCGGCCCGGACCCGCAGGACGGAGACTGGTGACCATGAGCGATAACACCCCGCCACCTCAGGTGTGGCCCACCCTGCGGGCCCGCGACGCCCGGGCCCTGATCCGATTCCTCGTCGACGCGTTCGGCTTCGAGGAGACCGTGGTCTACGGCGAGGGCGACCTCGTCCACCACGCCCAGCTGTCCTGGCCGCCCGGCGGCGGCGTCATGCTCGGCTCGGTCCGGGAGGGCCAGGCGGAGGACACCTGGCCGGTGCCTCCCGGCACCTTCGGCGCCTACGTGGTCACCGACGACCCGGACGGCGTGCACGCCCGGGCCACCGCGGCCGGCGCGGAGATCATCCAGGGCCTGCACGAGACCGACTACGGCTCCCGCGACTTCGCGGTGCGGGACCCGGAAGGCAACCGCTGGTCCTTCGGCACCTACCGCGGCGAGCCCCGCAAGTCCGTCTGACCCGCGTCCCGCCCGGCCTTTACCAGGCCGCCTGGCCTCGTTGGCGGTCCCAGGCCGCGGCGAGCAGGCCCGCGGCCCCGCGCGGGCCCAGAATGCGCAGGATGTTGACGGGGGCGAAGTACTCCGCGGTCGGCACGACGCCGGAGAATGCGCCGATGAACCGGTCGATCTCGGCGGGCCGGCCGGCCAGCGACGCGAGCAGCTGGCGCTGCGCCAGGGTCGGTGCCGCGAACCTGGCCAGCCTGACGGTGAAGTCGTACATGGGCCGGATCGCCGCGTCGCGCCGCCGCTGGTGACCGGCGAGCGCCGTGGCGAGCGGGCGTTCGCCGCCCAGGCCCGCGACGATGGCGCCGGTGAGCAGGTCGGCGTCACGCAGGGCGTTGGTGATGCCTTGCGCCGAGATGGAGTCCATGACGACACCGGCGTCGCCGACCAGCGCCCAGCCCGGTCCGTGTGACGCGCGGAAGGTGTTCGGCTGGTCGGGTGTCGTCCGCAGCCGCTCGGCGCGGGCCCCGCCGCGCACCCTTTCACCCAGGTCGCCGCACCCGTCCAGCGTCTTGAGGTAGTTCCCCTCGATGTCGGTGCGGAAGGCCTGGAAACCGGCCAGCGGCGCGGCCATGTACACCATGACGAGGTCCCCGTTGGTGGGGAAGACCGCTACCGCGCGGCCGGGCCGCTGGTACAGCTCCCCGCCTGCGGCCTGAAGGCCGGACCAGTAGGTGTAACAGGCGAAGGATGACACCGGCCGCTGGCGGTAACGGACCGCGGCGACCGCGGTCGCGACCAGCGAATGCTTGCCGTCCGCGCCGACCACCAGCCGGGCGGTCTCCGTCACCGGCGCCGCGCCGCGCGCCGAGCCGCGGATCCCCGTGACCCGCCCGCCGGACCAGGTCAGCTCCCGGACGCGGAATTCCTCGCGGACCTCCGCCCCGGCGGCGCGGGCGGCGTCGACCAGCAGGGCGTCCAGGACCGTGCGGCGCGGACTGTAGAGCGCGTCTACGCCCTGCCAGGCCGGGAAGTGCCCGTGGAGCACGACCGGCCCGGTATCGAACCGCACCTGGCGCGTCGGCGGGGTGCCGGCGGCACGCAGCGGGCCGAGCAGCCCCCACCGGTCAAGCGCCGCCACCCCCGGAACCTGGATCTGATGGGAGGAGATGGTGTCGCTGGGGAAGCGCACCCGGTCGACCAGCAGCACCCGCGCTCCCTGGCGGGCGAGCAGCATCGCGGTCGCCGCCCCGGCGACCCGGGCCCCGACGACGATCACGTCATGGCCGCTCATGGGAGGAACTGGGCCAGGGCGTTCCTGATCGCCGGGCGGCGGTGGCCCGCGGCCAGTTCCAGCAGCGCGGCTTCCACGACCAGCCCGTTCCACAGGGCAGCGCCGTCGGCGGGATGCGCCCACCCGATGGCCGTGAAATCGGGGGTGATCAGCTGGCTGGCCCGCTGGTTGCGTTCGGCGATGGCGCCCGCGATGAGCGGCTCCGCACGGGCCTCCAGCAGCAGCGCGCGGATTCCGCGGTGGCGCAGGCAGCCGTCGAGGTACGCGCCGGCCGCGGCCAGCAGCCGCTCCCGCCCGGGCGGCATGGCCTCGACCGCCTCCGCGATCTCGGCGAACAGCCGGTCGTGGAACTCCCGGTGCAGCGCCAGCAGGAACCCGCCGCGATCACCGAAGTGATGGAAGAACGTCCCCTTCGCCACGTCGGCTTCCCCGACGATGAGGTTGACGCTCATGCCGGCCAGGCCAGTGCGCTCAGCCAGCCGCAGGCCCGCCTCCACGATGTGCTCACGGGTAGCGGCCGCCCGCTGCTGCCGGATGTTCACCGGGAGGTGCCTCTGGCTTCGGATGCCGCGGTGCGGATCAGGCCGTCAACGGCCGCCTGGAACATGCGGTGCCAGCGGCGGGCGACGAGCGGGCGCAGCACCGCGACCGGCAGGCCAGTGAACACCTCCGTGTTGCTGACCTGGGTGCCACCGTGGGGCAGCGGGCTGAAGCTCCACAGGTGGCACGACCGCACACCGCTGCCCTGGCCGGCCCAGCCCACGCGCCGGGCCGGTTCCACCAGGTCGAGGGTGACGTGCTGGGTGGTGGTGCCGAGCGGGACCCCGAGGCTGATCCGCTGGTCGAAGGTCGCGCCGTCCGCGGGCCCGGCTGCGCTGGTCCAGGCCGCCGAGCGGTGCAGCGGTGACCAGAGCGGCCAGCCCTCCAGGTCGGTCCACACCGCCCACAGATCCTCGGCGGGTGCCGGGGTGCCGGCCGTACCGCTGACGATGAGCGTGTTCCAGCCCGCGATGTCCTGGCCTGCGCGCGTCAGGCAGAACGCAATGTCGGGGTTCATGGCTGGCATGGGTGGTCCTCCTGGGTGACGGTCATGACGCGGTCCGCTCGGCCGCCGTTTTGATCGCGGCCAGCCAGGTCTCCAGGGCCGAGGCCAGCTTGGCGCTCCCGAAGAACAGGGGCAGCAGCGGGCCGGCCATCGACTCCTCGGACAGGAGATGGGTGTGGTTCTCGCCCCGGGCCGCGAGAACATGGCGGTGAACCGCCCTGGCGCCGGATGACACCCCGGTCCAGGTGATCTCACGCCCCGGGTCGACCACGGCGAACCTCGACGTGATCCTCGCGCGGCCGTTGCGCCAGGTGAAGCGGGTACCCGGCCGCACGTCACCGTCCAGGCTCACGTCCCGGATGGCCGGGTCGATGCGGCCCCACCCCTCCGGGTGGCTCAGCAGCCCCCAGACCACGGCCGTGGGCGCGGCGATGACTACGTCACGGGACGCGGTCACCGGCGCCCGGGGATCGATGCGTCCCTGGCTGGCGTACCGCTCGTGCAGAGCCTCGATGCCTGGCCCGAGGTAGAGCAGCCTGGTCATGTGCGGCTCCGTGATTCGCGGGGCGGCGCTGGGCTCGGATGCGCGGCCCGCGCCGCCGACTCGATGAACGGCCCGGCCAGGGCGAGGAACCCGGCCGGGTCCGAGGCGAAGGCGACATGGCCGGTGTCAAGCGTGCGGAAATGCGACCCCGGGATCGCGGCATGCGTCTGCCGCCCGGCCTTCAGCGGCACGATGGTGTCCCTGGTCCCCCACACCAGCAGCACCGGGGCGGCGAGCCGGGGGCCGCCGGCGCGCACGTCGTGGGCGGGGGTCCCGAAGCTGCGCCACAGCCCGGCGGCGATGCGGGCGCCTTCCCCGGTCCGGGCCCGGGCCTGGACACGCGCGGCGATGGCCCGGTCGTGATCGTTTCCCGCCTTCATGTAGCCGGGCACCAGACGCGGCAAGAGCCGCTGGTTAAGCCGCGGGCTTCCGAGCACCCGGCAGGCCAGGCGGCTGACCGCGGTCTGCCTGGTGAACCCGCCGGTGTTGACCAGGATCAGGCCAGCCACCCGGTGCGGCTCGTCGAGCGCGAGCCGGGCGGCGGCGAATCCGCCGACCGAGTTGCCGATCAGCACCGCCGGGGGCAGTTCCAGGCAGCTGACGAGATCAGCGAGCACCCCGGCGAGCAGGGCCGCCCCGGCTTCCTGGCCCCCGCCCACCGGATCTGACCGCCCGTGGCCCGGCCAGTCCACGGCAATGGTGCGGTACCGCGCCGCCAGCGCCTCGGCCACCGGGCCGAAATCCATGTGATCGTGCAGCGCCGCATGCAGCAGCACGACCGGGACACCGCTGCCGCGCTGCTCGTAGAAAACACGCCCTGCCCTGGTGATGGTAAACGGCATCACGCCTCCCTCTCATTGACCGACCGGTCGGTCAACGAAATTACTCCCCGGCCGGGCGCCACGCAAGGTCCGGGCCCCTGGCGGCCACGGCAGCACGCTGGCCTGCTGATTTGAGGAATCTGGGGTTTTTGTCCTGATTGGCACCCGTTGACGGGGATGTCCGGCATACTGCCCGGTGAGCGAGTGTCAGGCCTGGTGAGAGGCGCAGGGTGCCGCGTAGCCGGGCGCGGCCCCGGCGTGAGGCAGGTTTGTGACCCTGGCGACCCCCGGCTCCAGGACCCCGAAGATCAGGAGACGAGGGCGGCACAAGGCCCCGTCCCCGGTGCGGAAGGTCGCCAGGCGCGCCGGTGTGGCCGCCGTCCCGGCGGTGGCGGTGGCCGGGGCGCTGGCCGCCGCGCCGCACCTGCACAGCCTCACCGCGTCCGCACCGAAGGCCGCCGGGGCGGTCACGGCCCAGCTGGCCAACCCGGACCGGGCCGGGAGCGTGGCCAGCGCCCGGCCCGCGTCGCGGAGCCGGGCCGGGTACCACCCCCGGCACGCCAGGGAGGCCGCCCGGCCTCATCACCGCGGCACGCCATCCGGCCCCGCCCCCCGGGCCAGCCAGACCCCGGGCGCCAGCCAGGCCCCCAGGGCCAGCGCCGCGCCCGCGAGCG
>JAOPYP010000326.1 GCA_025964635.1 Actinomycetes bacterium
GTGGACTGGCTGTCCCGCGCGGCGGCGACCTCGAGGCCGGGGCCGTGGGCGTCCTGGGGCATGTGCAGCACCCAGCCGGGCCGGATCAGGCTGGCGATGGTGAGCCGGGAGCCGTCCGGCTGGACCCGGCCGGAGTTCAGCTCGAAGATCTCCCGGTACCGGCGGCCGTCGCCCAGGTACTTGTGCGCGATCTCCCACAAGCTCTCGTGGAACCGGCCTACCGGCGGCTTCACCACATAGAGTTTCGCGGCCCGCGGCGAGGGGGCGACTTGCGGCGGGCCGGCCAGTCCCGGCGGGCTGGCCGGTCCCGGACTGGCCGATCCAGGGCTGGCCGATCCCGGGCTGGCCGGTCCCGCCGGGCTCGCGTTGTGGCCGCCCGGCGGGGTGGTGCTGGTGGCAGCGGGCCGGCTGCCGCCGCCGGTGACCGAATGCGCCGCGGGCGGGGCCTGGTGCGCCAGGGCGGGTGAGAGTGCGGTGGCGGCCGCGAAGACCAGCAGGGCCGCGGTGACCAGCTGGTGCACGAGCGCCTGGGTACCCCCGGCCAGCGGGACCCGCCGCGGCATCCCGGCGTTGCGCACCGCGGCCCGGACCTCGGCGATCACGCACCAGACCAGCTGAATCCAGGCCAGCCAGACCAGCACGGACAGCACCTTCAGGATCGCGGGGACATCCAACTGGTGGGTGAGCAGGGTCAGCGAGGGCATCGTGCGCGGAACCGGCAGCCCGAACACGGTGATCAGCGCGAACGGCACCCCCGCGGTGAGGGCGGCCAGCGCGGCGATGGCCAGCAGCCCGATCAGCAGGTCGCCGGCGGAACGCCGGGGCCGCCGGGCGGTGGACCGCCGGACGCGGGTCATGGGCGGCGCCATCAGCAGACCGCCCCCCGGACGATGCCGCACTCCGCGGTCGCCGTTTCACGGGCAGTCTCGGTGAAGCTGCCCAGGATCCCGGCGACGAGCGGCTGGGTGGTGATCGTCACCGCGACCGTGGCGGTCTGCGTCCCGGCGGTAGCGACGCAGCTGGTCATGGTGGCGCCGGTGACCCGGTCCACCCCGGTGCTGTCCCGCTGGCTGTAGGCGCTGACCAGATTGGCCGCGAGCCCGCAGGCACCGGGCCCGATCGCCGCGACCCCGCCCGCCCGCAGCCCGGCCACGTCGATGTTGCCCGCCGCGGCCCGGGCGGCCTGCTCGGCGATGTCCGCGGCCCGTTCCTTCGCGTTCATGGCGATACCACCGTCCACGATCAGTGCGGTCAGGAAGATAACGGCGACGGCGAAGACCACCGTGAACACGGCGACTGAGCCCCGCTCGCGTTGCTCCTCAGGCCCCGCCTGGAGCAGCATCACCGCTCTCATCCGATCCGCTCCACGAAGGCGTCCAGCGGCGCCACCGCCCGGCCGGAGAAGACCATGGCCGGGTTGAAGCCGAGCACGGTGAAGGGGCTCATGTTCACGTCGCACTGGACGGTCACGGTCACGTCGCCGCCCGCCACGGCCAGCTGGCCGACGGCCGGGAAGCCCGTCACCAGGGCCTGGATGCTGCGCGCGGCGCACCAGCTCGTGGCGCCCAGGTCGGCCTGGGCCGCCTGCAGCGCCAGCTGGCTGGCCTGGGCCGGTGAGATCGCCAGCGACGCGGCCCGGGCGGCGTCGCGGGCCGCGCCGTCCAGGTGCCCCTGCGCCTCCACGACCCGGCCGCCCGCGCCGACCAGCAGCAGCAGGCCGATCAGGCCGGGGGCGATGACCACGAGCTCGACCGACATGGACCCGCGCTGGCCCGCTCCCGGCCGCCGGCCACCCCGGAATGGCCCTCCGCCCCGGAATCGCCCCCCGCCCCGGAATCGCCAGCCGCCCCGTAATGCCCCGGCGGGTCCTGGTGCCCCGGCGTGCTGCCAGCAGGTCATCATCCGCAACCGTTCTGGGCCGCGGGCCGGAAGCATTCCACGGGGCCGCCGGCGGTGGCGGATATGGTGAGGTGGAGCCCGAAGAACGGAAATACCGAATAGCCCAGCGGTCCGCTCACGGTGACGAACACATTTGTCGCCGGGTCGCCGTAGGCATGCGGCCGCACCTTGCTCAGCAGATGCGTGTGCAGGTTCCCGTAATATTGCGCGGCAGCATTCTGCGCGGCGCCCATCCAGCCGGAGTTGATGGCGGCCTCTTCCCGGGCTACGAGCGCGCCCGCCTGGGCCGACGCGAGCGCCGCCTGCCGCGCGTTGAACCACAACCCGAACTGCAGGATGAGCATGCAGATCATCATCAGGCCGGGGGCCAGCACGGCGAGTTCGACCACGTTGGAGCCGCGGTCGGAGCGCACCGGGCCGGTACGCACCGCCCGCAGCGCGCGGGCCGTCCGGCCCCGCGGCACAGGGGCCCCCCGGCCCGGCAGCACACGGGCCCGCCAGCAGGTCATCACGGTGGCCACCGCCTCCTCAGCCGTGGATCTGGGCGCTCTCGGTGGTGACGAAGTTCTTGATGACGAGCAGCAGCGCGGCCGCGATGCCGAGAATGACGGCGGTGATAATGGCCAGTTCCACCGCGGACGCGCCCGCGTCCTTATCGCGGGCCGCCGCCCGGAGGTAGCCCAGCCGGTCGCCGAGGACGGCCCTGAGAACCGTTATTGCCGTGGTCAGATACGTCATCGTGCCTCCATCGTGTGGTTAGTCGGCTTTACGCGGCGGGGTCATGCGTTCAGCAGCACCCCCACTACCGGGTAGGTAAGGAAAATCAGGAATCCGGCGCACAGCAGCATCTGGGCCACCAGCATCGACTGGGATTTCTCGCCGGCCTGACCCTCGAGGTCAGCGAGCTCCCGGCGGCGCAGGCTGGCCGCCCGGGCGCTCAGCGACTGACGGACCTTCGCGCCGTCGTCGGCGACCAGGCTGAGCGCGGCGGCCAGGTCGCGGAGTTCCTCGACCCGTACCTCCTCGCCGAGCAAGCCCAGGGCCTGCCACGGTGTCTGGCCGCTGATCCGGGCGTTGGCCAGCGCGTCCCTGATCCGCCACAGGGCCCAGCCGGACCCGATCTCGCTCGCCGCCATCAGCGCTTCGGGCACGCCCCGCCCACCGGACAGGTTCATCGAGACCAGATCGAGGAAGGCGCCGATCGCGTGCCGGAAGTCGCGCCGCCTGGTGTCCGCGTTCCGCCTGACCTCCAGGTCGGGCAGGAAGAAGAAGACCGCGGCCAGGGCCAGGCCGAACCAGACCGGCAGGATGAACGACACGTGGAACCCGGCCGCGCTCGCCGCGAGCAGGAACAGGGGACCGGTGAGGAACCCCAGCAGGGTCAGCAGGACCTTCGTGGCCAGGTAGTTCTCGAACGACTTCCCGATCAGTGACAGGTTGGCCCGCAGCGACGGGAACTGCCAGCCCTGCTCGGCGCAGAACGTGGCCAGGACCCGGCCCAGCCGCCGCCTGAACTCGCTCTCCCGGTCGTCCACCACCTGGCGGACCGCCCGGCTCATCGGCGGCCGCACCGCGTCGAACGCGGCGATCTGCCTGGCCAGGCTCATCCGCCGCGGCACCAGGGCGATGAGGAGCAGGAAGAGGCCGAGGCCGGCCACGGCCCCCAGGGCCAGGACCGCGATCATGACCCGTCTCCCCGCCCGGCGAGCAGGCGCTCTGGCGCATCGAACGTGGCCAGCCTGCGCATCCACAGGAAGCCCGCCGCGTACAGGGCCACGACGACCACCAGCACCAGCTGGCCGGCGGGGCTGTCGTAGACGTGCACGTAGCCGGGGTTGAGCACGGCCAGCCCCAGGGCCAGGCCGACGGACACCAGCACCACGATCTGCGCGCTGCGCCGGGTGGACCGGCGCTCGGCGTTGATCTTCCGGCGCATGTCGAGTTCCTCCCGGACCGCCCCGGAGAGCGCGCCGAGCAGGTCGCGCAGGCCGGGTCCGCGCAGCCGCGCGTTGATGATCAGCGCGCCGATGATCAGGTCCGCGCTCGGGTCGTCCAGGTCATCCGCGAGCCGGTGCAGCGCTTCCGGCATCGGCACCCGGGTGTGCAGCTGGTCCACCAGCCGGGCCAGCGGCTCCTGCAGGGATGGCGCGGCCACCCTGAGCGACGAGGGAATGGCCTGCTCCAGGCCGACGGCCCCGGCGATGGTGTCCCGCAGCGACTCGGTCCAGGTGGCCAGGGCTTCCAGCCGCGCCATGGCCCGCCGCTCCCCCGCCGCGCCGCCGAGCGTCCGCCACGCCAGCACCAGCAGGGCCAGGCCGATCCCGGCGACGATCCACCGGGTGGCGAGCAGGGTGAGCGCGCCGGTGAGCAGGGCGAGCGCCCCGCGGGTCCCGGCGATCTCCCGGAGCTGCCGCTCCAGCCGCGTGGACCGGCCGCCCGGCGGCCGGGGCGGCAGGCCGTGGACCGCCGTGACGAGCAGGAGCAGCCCCGCCCCAGCCAGCGCGCCGGCCACGAGGGCGAGCAGCGGGGCGCCGGACAGCAGGCCGTTCACCAGCGCCCCCCGGCCGGGTCGTACCCGTACATGGCCAGCTCCCCCAGGCAGGAGACCGGGGCGTGGGGCACCGCCCGGCCGTCCGGGCCGGGTGCGAACACCTCACTGGACAGCACCCGCCCATCCACCCCCGTCACCTCCCGGATACTGCTCACGAAGCGGCGCAACCGGCCGCCGAACTGGTACTCGTTGCGTTTCTGCACGAACACGACGAAGTCGATGGCCCCGGCGATCAGCATGTGGGTCGCTTCCACCGGGAGCCGCTCGGCGGACTGGATGGCGTAGGTGGCGATCCGGTTGAACACCTCGAGCGAGGAGTTCGAGTGGATGGTGGACAGCGAGCCGTCGTTGCCCTGGGACATCGCGTTGAGCATGGTGACGATCTCATCGCCGAGGACCTCGCCGACGATGACCCGGCTCGGGTTCATCCGCAGCGACCGCCGGACCAGCTCGGCCATGGAGATCGCACCCTGGCCCTCCATGTTCGGCAGCCGTTCCTCGAACGCGACGACGTTCGGGTGCAGCTCGGGGAAATGGTCGATGCCCAGCTCAAGCGCCCGTTCCACGGTGATGAGCCGTTCAGCCGCCGGGATCTCGTTGACGATCGCCCGCAGCAGCGTGGTCTTGCCGGCGTTGGTGGCCCCGGCGATCATGATGTTCTTCCGCGCGGCGGCCGCGGCCGCGAGGCAGGCGGCCGCCTCCGGCAGCAGCGTGCCGTTGCCCACCAGGTCGGCCAGGAACACCTTGCCCAGCCGGGCCCGGCGGATGGACACCGCGGGACGCAGCGTCACGTCCATCACCGCGGACAGGCGGGCCCCGTCGGGCAGCCGGAGATCCAGCTGCGGGTTGGCGCTGTCGAACGGCCGGCTGGACAGGCCGGAGTAGGCGGCGAGCACCTGGATCAGCTCGACCAGTTCGCCGTCGTTCTCCGCGACGGGCTCGACCATGACCTCGCGCCCGTCCGCGTAGCCGACGAACACCCGGTCGCAGCCGTTGATGTCGATGTTCTCGATGTGCGGGTCATCGAGCAGCGGCTGGAGCCGCCCGACGCCGAACAGCGCGGCGTGGATCGCGGCGGCGAGGTCTTCCTCCTCCTGGGCGTTGGGCGGGACCCGGCCCGCGGTGATCTCGTTGCGGGCGTGATCCTCCAGTACCTGCGCGATCAGGGCCCGCGCGAACTGGCGCTCGTCCTCGCCCGACATGGGCGGCAGGCCACCGGAGGCGTCCAGCCGCCGCTGCTCGGCCAGCCGCGCACCCACTTCGCCGCGGAGCCGTTTCACGAGGGTGTGGTCCATGCCTCACCGCCCGCCCGGCTCGGC
>JAOPYP010000351.1 GCA_025964635.1 Actinomycetes bacterium
CAGCCCGGGGCGGCCGCACCCACCCCGGCGCAGCGGGCCCGCGAAGCCCTCGCCCAGGCGAAAGCCGCCG
This sequence comes from Actinomycetes bacterium, assembly GCA_025964635.1. GTDB lineage: Bacteria > Actinomycetota > Actinomycetes > Streptosporangiales > Streptosporangiaceae > RYN-230. Next base: position 71 of record JAOPYP010000351.1, read on the forward strand.
CGCGGGCGCGGGGTGATGCTCCCGCCGGAGGGATGCCGCCGCGTCCGGCCCGGGGCGGTCCCGCGGGTCAGGGCGGCCGGCCGCGGCGGCCGCGGCGCGACGACCCGCAGCCGCTGACCACGGCCATCCACGGCCTCATCGGGGACCAGGGGTGGCAGACCGAGGCCGCGCTCGGATCGGTGTTCGGCCGCTGGCCCCAGATCGTCGGCGCCGACCTCGCCGCGCACACCCGCCCGGAGCGCTTCACCGACGGTGAGCTCCTGGTGATCGCCGATTCCACCGCCTGGGCCACCCAGGTGCGGCTGCTGGCCGGAACACTGGTGCGCAGGCTGAACAGTGAGCTTGGTGAGGGCACAGTGACGAGGGTCAAGGTGCGCGGCCCCGAGCAGCCCCGGCGACCCGGTGAGTGGCGCGTGCGAGGTGGTCGCGGGCCACGCGACACGTACGGCTGAGACTGAAGGTTCTCCCAGGTAAAATAGTTCTGTGCCCCGGGGGCAGCACGGCGGCTCAAGCTGTGCTGCGCCCTGGTAGCGCGTTATCTCTTCCAAGAGGAGCTTGCTCTTGTCCTACGACGCACGCTCGATCACGGTCCTGGAGGGCCTTGAGGCGGTACGCAAGCGTCCCGGTATGTACATCGGCTCCACCGGCGAGCGCGGCCTCCACCACCTGGTGTACGAGGTCGTGGACAACGCGGTAGACGAGGCGCTGGCCGGCTACTGCGACCGCATCGACGCTACCCTGCTCGCCGACGGCGGGGTCCGGGTCACCGACGACGGTCGCGGTATCCCTGTCGACGAGCACCCGGTGGAACATCGCCCTGCCGTCGAGGTGGTGCTCACCACGCTGCACGCGGGCGGGAAGTTCGACGGCAAGTCCTACGCCGTCTCGGGCGGCCTGCACGGGGTGGGCGTGTCCGTGGTGAACGCCCTGTCTGTCCGGCTGGACGTCGAGATCCGCCGGGACGGGTACGTGTGGCGGCAGCGCTACGAGCGCAGCCACCCGGCCACGCCGCTGACCCGCGACGAGCCCACCGGCGAGACCGGCACCACGATCACGTTCTGGCCGGACCCGATCATCTTCGAGACCACGGACTGGGACTACGAGACGCTGTCCCGGCGGCTCCAGGAGATGGCCTTCCTCAACCGGGGCCTGGCCATCAACCTCACCGACGAGCGGCCCGATCACGCCGCGATCGAGGGCGAGGACGGCGAGCCGGGCCAGCCGCGGACGGTCCGCTACCGCTACGAAGGCGGCATCGCCGATTTCGTCCGGCACCTCAACGCGTCCAAGGAGCCGGTGCACTCGACCGTCATCGACTTCGGCGATGAGGGTGCCGGCATCTCCGCCGAGATCGCCATGCAGTGGAACAGTTCGTACGCGGAGTCGGTGCATACCTTCGCCAACACGATCAACACGGCCGAAGGCGGCACCCACGAAGAGGGGTTCCGATCCGCGCTGACGTCGATCGTCAACCGGTACGCGAAGGAGCAGAAGCTGCTCCGGGAGAAGGACGACAACCTCACCGGGGAGGACGTGCGCGAGGGACTCGCCGCGATCATCCACGTCAAGCTGGCCAACCCGCAGTTCGAGGGGCAGACCAAGACCAAACTGGGCAACACCGAGGCCAAGTCGTTCGTCCAGAAGGCCGTCAACGACCATCTGCGGGACTGGTTCGACCGCAACCCCGGCGAGGCCAAGGACATCATCACCAAGGCCACCCAGGCGGCGCGGGCCCGGATCGCCGCCCGCCAGGCCCGTGACCTGACCCGGCGCAAGGGCCTGCTGGAGTCGTCCTCACTGCCCGGGAAGCTGTCCGACTGCCAGTCCGGCGAACCGGAGCGCTGTGAGATCTACGTGGTCGAGGGCGACTCGGCCGGCGGGTCGGCCAAGCAGGGCCGGAACCCGGAGTTCCAGGCGATCCTGCCGCTCCGCGGCAAGATCCTCAACGTGGAGAAGTCCCGGATCGACCGGGTGCTCAAGAACAACGAGGTCCAGGCGATGATCACCGCCCTGGGCACCGGTATCCACGACGACTTCGACATCTCCAGGCTCCGCTACTTCAAGATCGTCCTGATGGCCGACGCGGACGTGGACGGCCAGCACATCACCACGCTGCTGCTCACCCTGCTGTTCCGGTTCATGAAGCCGCTGATCGAGGCGGGCCACGTGTACCTGGCGCAGCCACCGCTCTACAAGATCAAGTGGGAGGGGCGCGGAGCTCATCCCGACTACGCCTACTCCGACCGCGAGCGCGACGCGCTCATCCAGGCTGGCATGGCCGCTGGCCGGCGGGACCCCCGCCCGCGGGACGGCGTCCAGCGGTACAAGGGCCTCGGTGAGATGAACGCGACCGAGCTGTGGGAGACCACCATGAACCCGGCGAACCGGGTGCTCCGGCAGGTGACGGTGGATGACGCGGCCCAGGCGGATGAGCTGTTCAGCGTGCTGATGGGCGAGGACGTGGAGGCACGCCGGGCGTTCATCCAGCGCAATGCCAAGGACGTCAGGTTCCTCGACATCTAGGCGCCCGGGGGGACCGCGCCGCGCGGGCCCCGGTGACCTGGAGGACCTGGCCGACTGCCAATGATGGAAGAGGTTTGATACGTGACCGACGTGGACTCGGGAGGCGCTCCGCCGCCGCAGCATGACCGGACCGAGCCGGTCGACATCCAGGTCGAGATGCAGCGCAGCTACATCGACTACGCGATGTCGGTCATCGTCGGGCGGGCGCTGCCGGACGTCAGGGACGGCCTCAAGCCCGTGCACACCCGCGTGCTGTGGGCAATGTATGACGGCGGCTACCGGCCCGAGCGCGGCTACTCCAAGTGCGCGCGGGTGGTCGGCGAGGTGATGGGCAATTACCATCCGCACGGCGACTCGTCGATCTACGACGCGCTGGTCCGGCTGGCCCAGCCGTGGTCGATGCGGATGCCCCTGATCGACAGCCAGGGCAACTTCGGCTCGCCGGGCAACGACCCGCCCGCGGCCATGCGATACACCGAGTGCCGCCTGGCCCCGCTGGCCATGGAGATGCTCCGGGACATCGACAAGGACACCGTCGACTTCCGGCCCAGCTACGACGGGCGCGGCGGCGAGCCCGTGGTGCTGCCCAGCCGGTTCCCCAATCTCCTGGTGAACGGCTCGGAGGGCATCGCGGTCGGAATGGCCACCAGGATCCCGCCGCACAACCTGCGTGAGGTGGCGGCCGGGGTCCAGTGGTACCTGGAGAACTTCGGGACCTCCGATCAGGACCTGCTCGACGCGCTGATCGAGCGCGTGAAGGGGCCCGACTTCCCCACCAGCGGCCTGATCGTCGGCCGGCGTGGCATCGAGGACGCCTACCGGACCGGCCGGGGCTCGATCACCATGCGCGCGGTGGTGGACATCGACGAGGATGCCCGCGGGCGGGCCTGCCTGGTCGTCACCGAGCTTCCCTACCAGGTAAACCCGGACAACCTGGCGCTGAAAATCGCCGAGCTGGTCCGTGAGGGCCGGGTCAGCGGCATCGCCGACGTGCGGGACGAGAGCAGCGGCCGGACCGGCCAGCGGCTGATCATCGTGCTGAAGCGGGACGCGGTCGCCAAGGTCGTGCTGAACAACCTGTACAAGCACACCCAGCTGCAGGACACGTTCGGCGCCAACATGCTCGCCCTGGTCGACGGGGTCCCCCGCACGCTGCGCCTGGACCAGATGATCCGCTACTGGGTCGCGCACCAGATCGAGGTCATCCTCCGGCGAACCCGGTACCTGCTCCGCCAGGCGCAGCAGCGGGCTCACATCGTCAGCGCGCTGCTCAAGGCGATCGACCGGATCGACGAGGTCATCGCGCTCATCCGCGGCAGCGAATCCGCGAACGCCGCCATGCAGGGCCTGATGGACCTGCTGGAGATCGACGAGGAGCAGGCCCGCGCCATCCTCGACATGCAGCTGCGCAGGCTCGCCGCCCTCGAGCGCCAGGCGCTCACGGACGAGTACGAGGACCTGATGGCGAAGATCGCCGACTACGAGGCGATCCTGGCCTCGCCCGAGCGGCAGCGCCAGATCGTCAGCGACGAGCTCGGCGAGATCGTGGCCAAGTACGGCGACGACCGGCGCACCCGCATCATTCCCTTCGACGGCGACGTGACCGACGAGGACCTCATCGCCGAGGAGGATGTGGTCGTCACCATCACCCGCGGCGGCTACGCCAAGCGCACCAGGACGGACCTGTACCGGGCGCAGCGGCGGGGCGGCAAGGGGGTGCGCGGCGCGCAGTTGCGCACCGACGACATCGTGGACCACTTCTTCGTGACCACGACGCACCGCTGGATCCTGTTCTTCACCAACAAGGGACGGGTCTACCGGGCTAAGGCCTACGAACTGCCGGACACGGCCCGGGACGCGCGCGGCCAGCACGTGGCCAACCTGCTCGCGTTCCAGCCGGACGAGCGGATCGCCGAGATCCTCGCGATCCCGGACTACTCGGTCGCGCCGTACCTGGTCATCGCCACCCGCTCCGGGCTGGTCAAGAAGTCGCTGCTGACCGACTATGACTCGCCCCGGTCCGGCGGCATTATCGCGATCAACCTCCGGGAGGACGACGAGGTGATCGCGGCCAGCCTGGTCTCCCCCGAGGACGACCTGCTGCTCGTCAGCCGGAAGGCCCAGTCCATCCGGTTCCACGCCACCGACGACACCATGCGCCCGATGGGCCGGGCCACCTCCGGCGTCATCGGCATGCGGTTCACTGACGGCGACGAGCTGCTCGACATGCACGTGGTCCGCGAGGGCGCCGACGTGCTGGTGGCCACCGGCGGTGGCTACGCCAAGCGGACGCCGTCCGATCAGTACCCTCTCCAGGGCCGGGGCGGCCGCGGAGTGCTGACCGCGCGCATCGTCGATTCCCGGGGTGAGCTGGTCGGGGCGCTGCTGGTGCACCCGGAGGACGAGGTCTTCGCGATCACCTCCTCGGGCGGGGTCATCCGGACCTCGGCCGCCGAGGTCAAGCTGTCCGGACGCCAGACCATGGGCGTGCGGCTGATGAACCTGGCCTCCGGGGACAGCGTGGTGGCCATCGCCCGGAACGCGGAGTCCATGGCCGACGCCGAGACCGAGGCTGAGGACGACGACGCCGGGACCGAGGCTGAGGACGACGAGGCCGGGACCGGGGCTGTGGCGGACGCCGGAGCCGATCCGGGCGACCCGGACGGCACGGGCAATCCAGGCCGCACGGAGCCGGAAACGGGTCCCCAGGGTGCCGGTCCTGAGGGGCCGGGGGATGATTCCGGGGTGCCCGGGTAAGGATCCGGGCACCCAGCTGGTATCGCACGGAAGGTCACGGTGCGATGACGGACGGGCTGTTGGACGCAACGCGGGGAGGGTTGGTGACGTCTAATGAGTATCCGCTCAGACGACAGTCACCAACCCCCGATTGAGGACGTACCCTCCATTCGGGGATAACCTCGAAGGAAAGCTTGCGAGGAGGACGGGGTGGAACAACGCGGGGAACCGCCATCGTGGCTGCCTGATGGCGGTCAGCCACGGACTGGTGCGGCTGCCGACTTGCGAAACCCCGAGGCTGACGAGGCCGCGGCGGGGACTCCGGACGGCGACAGCGAGTACAGCTATTCCGGGAGCACGCCGTATCCGGGCGGCCAGGACACGACGTACGGCCAGGCCGGCACGACGGCAGGCGGGTACAACTATGACGCTGGCCCGGCCGGGGACGCCACGTCGGCGGTTCCGCCGTACCCGGCGTCGCTCACCGAGCCGGCCGGGGGCACTGGCAACGCCAGCACGGCCAAGACCAGCCCGTCCAAGAGCCCGGGGAGCGCGGATAGCCCTCCATCGGCCGCGAAGGACGACGGACGCAACCGCACCACGACGTTCTCGGCCGTGGCCCGCGGCCGGTACAAGAGGGACTCAGGGTCCCCGGCGGGGGCCCCTGCCGGTGCTGCCGCGGTCGGCGGCGCCGCGGCGGCTGCGCGGCCGGGCAGCCAGGCCCCGGCCCGGCGGGCCGACCTGGTCGTCTCCCGGCTCGAGCCGTGGTCGGTCATGAAGTTCAGCTTCCTCATGTCGCTGGTCGCCTGGGTCGTGCTCTTCGTGGCTGTGGCGTTCCTGTACTTCGTGCTGTCCAGCCTGGGCGTGTTCACGTCCATCCAGCACACGCTGACCAGCGTCACGTCCAGCTCCGGTTCGTCCGGGACCCAGCTCAGTCACTGGTTCTCGGCCTCGCGGGTGCTCGGTTACACCATGCTGCTCGGCGCGGTGAACATCGTCCTGATCACGGCCCTGTCCACGGTCGGCGCCATGATCTACAACCTGGTCACGCACCTGGGCGGCGGCATCGAGGTCACCCTCCGGGAGACCGACTGACGGGTGGCCCGCAAAGTGCGATAGCCTTACGCGGCGGCATTTCCCGGGGAGTCTGGCGTGTGACACGCGCCCCGGGTGCCGCAGGCAAGGGCCTATAGCTCAGCCGGTTAGAGCGCCGCCCTGATAAGGCGGAGGTCGATGGTTCAAGTCCATCTAGGCCCACCCACGTCCCGGCCCGGCCCGCTCCCCTGGGCCGGGCCCGGAATCGGCACTGACCGCAGAAGTGACAGCAACGGTC
>JAOPYP010000274.1 GCA_025964635.1 Actinomycetes bacterium
GGTGGGGCGGGTGGGGCTCGAACCCACGACCGACGGATTATGAGTCCGCTGCTCTGACCGGCTGAGCTACCGCCCCGGGCACCGCCAGAACCTTACCGCAGCCGCGAGCACGGGGGACATCAGCGTCCACCCGGCTCCGCAGGGGCACGTGCGCGGCGGGCCGCGCTGAGAGGACCGCCTTACCTGGGGCTGAGCTGCATGGCCATAGCGTGCTCCACCAGGGCGATAAGCGCCGCCTTGGTCGACTTCCGGCCCCGGGCGTCACACTGGACCACCGGGACGTTCGGGCTGACCGACAGGGCCTCGGCGACGTCCTGCACGCCGTGCGGGAACTCGCCGTGGAACCCGTTGATCGCCACGATGAACGGCAGGCCTGCCGTCTCGAAGTAGTCGACCGCGGGGAAGGAGTCGGCCAGCCGGCGGGTGTCCACCAGGACCACCGCGCCGATCGCGCCCTGGATCAGGTCATCCCACATGAACCAGAACCGGTGCTGCCCGGGCGTGCCGAACAGGTACAGGATCAGCCCGGCGTCCAGCGTCACCCGGCCGAAGTCCATGGCCACCGTGGTGGTGGTCTTGTCGGGGACCGCTGACAGGTCGTCAACTCCGGCACTGGCCGAGGTCATGACCGCCTCGGTGGTCAGCGGGGTGATCTCTGATACCGATCCGACGAAGGTGGTCTTGCCGACGCCGAAACCACCCGCCACGACGATCTTGACCGACGTCATGGCGGCGGTATCCCCAGCCGTGCCCCGCACGGGACTAGAGCTTGCGAAGTCCACTGAGCACCCTTTCGAGCAGGTTGAGATCTGGGCGGCCATGTGCATGGTCCAGCTGGTGAACCCTGACCAGCCCTTCCACCGCCATATCAGCGACCAGGACACGAGCCACGCCCAGAGGCATCCTGAGCACGGCGGATATCTCCGCCACCGAGCGCCAATCACGGCAGAACCCGAGAATGGCCTGGCATTCCGGGCTGAGGCTCGAAAGATCGCGGGCCTCATAGTGAGACGCAGCCACCATCGCCTCGATCTGGAGCTGATACCGGGGCTTGGTCCTGCCCCCGGTCACCGCATACGGCCGGACCAGCCCGCTCCCAGCGGGTTCTGCCCCACGTGAACGCTTTCCTCCGCCGGACCCGGTGCCTGGTTGGCCACCTGTCGGCGGCCAGTCATCCAGGCCTGGGCCGGACAACGGTCTCTCCTGTCACTATCTGCCATCCTCCGACCGCAGAGCCCCGCGCATATCCGGCGTGAGGGCCCGTCCCACCCGCTCAACGAGGAGCGCCATCTCGTAGGCCACCAGGCCCATGTCGCAATCAGCGGACGCGAGCACGGCCAGGCTCGATCCGTCGCTGATCGCCATCACCAGCAGCAGGCCGCGCTGCATTTCCACGACCGTCTGAGTCACCGGGCCGCCTTCGAAGACCCGGGAAGCGCCCTGCGTCAGGCTGGTCAGGCCGGACGTCACGGCCGCCAGCTGGTCGACCCGGTCCGCCGGGAAGCCGTTCGAGTAGGCCAGGGGCAGCCCATCAGACGACACCACGATGGCATGGGCAACGGCCGGGACCCGCTCCACGAAGTTCGTGATCAGCCAGTTCAGGTCCTGGACCGGACGGGTTAGCGGACTCACGAACGCTCCTCTCTCAGCGACCCCACCACAAGCACCAGCATGTACGGCAATCCCGCTCGACCCCTCATGTCACATCGTCTCCCTCACCGCCAGCATCATCGTCGCTGTTAGCGGCGGCACGCGCTTCGCGAACGCCTCGCTGGAAGCTTGCGAAGCGCTGCCTGGTCACCGCAGCCGAGCGAACCGGAGTGGGCGCCGCCGGCTCGGCGTTCGCACCCACGGTCCCGGGCACCAGGTTTGCCTTGGGGACGCGCTTCGGGAGGCCCGACAGGGTCACCCCGCCCGACGCGGGCTTGCTGACCGCCTCGGCGGCCCGCCAGCCCTCGTCCGCGGCAGAGGCGGTCCAGCCGCCCGTGTTGTTGCTGTCCGGTGCGGTAGCACCAGAGTTCGGCCGGTCGGCGCTGTGCCGGCCGCGGCGGAACCAGTCTGACTCTACCGATTCAAAGATAGGTAGCCGGTTGCCCTGGCCGGCCGGGTCGGCCGGTGGCACCACGACCTCCCGCCGGGCCTGGCCGGGGTCACTGCTGCCCAGGTTCCGCACCGGCCGGGTCGGCAGGCGGGGCGGCTGGCTGGAGCCGTCGCCGCTCAGCGACGTGCCGAACAGCGGCGGCATGCCATTGCCGGACACCGCGGGCATGGGGCCGGTGCTCGCCGCGGGCGGCGGCGCGGACGCGGCCGGCGTGCCGAGCGGCGGGTCATCCCAGGACGAGACGGAGGACTGGCCGGGCGGGTTCTCCCAGGACGGGGCGTCAGGCTTGGACGGGGCGTCGTCCCAGGCCGGCCCGGACGCCGGGGACGACGGGGGAGCGGGATCATCCCAGGCCGGGGTCACCGCGGGGAAGCCAGCCGTGGCGGCCGAGTCACCGTTCTCGGCGTGCAGCGGGGTGAAGCGCGGCGCGCGGGCCGCGTTCACCGCCTCCTCGGCGGCGGTGCGGCCGCGGCGCGGGCCCCACTCCCCGCCGCCGGCCGCCCCGTTGCCGGCGAGGGCCTCCAGGGAATCCCCGTTACCCGAGCCGTTCCGCTCGAAGCGGCGGAGCCCGCCCGGGGAACCGTTGCCCTCGTGGGTCACGGTCTCATCGGGCAGCCACACCAGGGCGGTCAGGCCGCCGGTCGTCGCCGGGCGCAGCCGCACCCGGATACCGTGCCGGGCGGCCAGCCGGGCGACCACGAACAGGCCCATGCGCCGGGATACGGCCACGTCCACCACGGGCGGGTTGTCCAGCCGCCAGTTGGCGTGGGCCATCTCCTCGGCTCCCATGCCGACACCCTGGTCACTGATGTCGAGCAGGACTCCCCCGCTGTTCAGGAGGTGCCCGGACACGGTCACCGGCGTCTCCGCGGACGAGAACGAGGTGGCGTTCTCCACCAGCTCGGCGACCAGGTGGACCACGTCGTTGACGGCCTGACCGCGGGCTGAGATGCCGGGCTGCACGTTCATCGAGACCCGCTCGTACTGCTCGATCTCGGAGACCGCCGCCCGGAGCACGTCCACCAGGGCCACCGGCTGGTTCCAGCGCCGGGATACCTCATGGCCGGCGAGCACCAGCAGGTTCTCGGAGTTGCGGCGCATACGGGTGGCCAGGTGGTCCATCTGGAACAGGTTGGACAGCCGCTCCGGGTCCTGCTCGCCCTGCTCGAGATCGTCGATCAGCCGGATCTGGCGTTCGACCAGGGACTGGCTGCGCCGGGACAGGTTCACGAACATCGCGTTGACGTTCCCGCGCAGCGCGGCCTCGTTCGCGGCCAGGCGGAGCGCTTCCCGGTGGACCTGGTCGAAGGCCCGCGCGACTTCACCGATCTCGTCGGAGGAGTCCACGTCGATGGGGGCGACCTCGAAGGATCCGCCGCCGTCGGCCTCGCTCATCCGGCGGACCATCTCCGGCAGCCGGACGCCGGCCACTTCCAGGGCGCCCGCGCGCAGCCGCCGCAGCGGGCGGACCATCGAACGCCCGATGATCACGGTCAGGAACAGGGAGAGGGCGAGCACGAGCAGGACGGCCGCGCCGACCGCGATGGCCGCGGTCAGGGCCGACTTGTGCAGCGCCGCCGCGCGCGAGCTGATCTGCGCGGACAGGGACTGCTCGACCGAGCCCATCTGCGCGTCGATCTCGTTCGACATGGCGCCGTACCAGTCGTCCACGCTGGTGTTGTCGTTCTTCAGGCTGCCCGTCTGCGCCTGCGTGGTGATCGCCTGGGTTTCCTCGGCGTTGGCCTGGAAGACGAAGGAGGAGGACACGCTGTTGTTCCACAGCTGGCGCTGCGCGATGCTGGCCGCGGTGTTGAACGAGGCCAGGTTGCTCTGCTGCTGGGCGAGCGCCGAGTTGAGCGCGCTCAGCTCGTTCGGGCTGAGCTTGGTGACCTGCAGGCCCTCGGTGAGGATGGCGCGCTGCTGGGAGGCCTCTTCCTTCATCCTGGAGACGAGGCCGAGGACCCGGATGGCCTGGCCGAGCGTGGCGTCACTGGCGCCCTGCCCGGTCACGTCGATGAGCGCGAGCAGCTGCTGGATGATCGTGGTGTACTTCTGCACCACGATCAGGGCCGGCAATTCCGTCCCGGTCGCCGCACCCCGGAGCTGGCTCAGGTTCTGCAGCGCGGTGAGGGCCGTCGCCGCCTGCTGCTGGGTCTGCGCCGAGAACGAGGCGTTGATCTGGCCCAGCTCCTGCCGCACCACGCTGGCGGTCTGGTTGGTCAGGGTCTGCAGCTGGGTCACCACCTGCAGCTCGGCGGTGCCGTGGGACCCGGAGCCGCGGCCGCCCTGGGTCCCGAGCGCGATGTACCGGACCGTCTGGTCCCGCTCGTCCTCGAGATGCTGGGCCAGGACCGTGACGTTCGAGCTGAGCGCGGCGAGTTGCTGGACCCGCCCGTCGGCGGTGGCGCTGCGGGCGTAGGACAGGATCCCGGTGCCGCCCAGCACCACGGCGGTCAGCGTGGGAATGGCGATGAGGAGGACAAGGCGGGAACGCACCCGCCAGTTCTTCAGCGCGCGGCGGGAGCTGACGCCCGGGCGCCTGGCCTGGCCTGGCCCCCCGGTCTCGGCACCGTCGTCCCGGGCGTCGAGGTCCGCGGGGGCGCGGGACGCCGGGCCGGCTTCGGCAGACGGCTCAACTGACCCTGGATCGCCAGCCAGCCCGTGACCGGTCATCTTGCTGCGGGACCGCACAGCCTCTGCACCTCTCACCAGGCTCGTGTGGCGAGCCAGCAGGCCCGCGGTACTTGCGGCGGAACTGACATGACGCACCCCTTCCCGGGTGACGATTCTGCGAGCCCCGCGCGCGGGCGCGGCCAAGGGCTAACCCTAACGTCTCACCATCGGCAGTGATCAATACCTTATGCCAGGAAAGCGCTGCTCTAGCGTGATGTTTGCCGGATCGCTTGACGTCAGTAGGGTACCCTCCGCCGCTTCGGCCGTGGCTCGTTCTGTACTAACTAAGCCGGGTATGTGCGAAGACCGCTAAGAGTACCCAGGTACGGGCGGTACGGACTGATCCCGGGCAGGCAGCCCTTCGCAGCGGCCGGCCGCCTTCACCAGCGCCGGGCGCCCCCTCCGGCGGCGGGAGCGGCCTCAGCGGGCGGCGGGCCCGTGTCCTGCGGCCGGTGCCGGGGCGGCCATTCCGCGCGGAGACAGGGATCGGCGCGGCCGGGATACCCGATTCGTGCCACTGCCGCCGGTCCGCCTGCCGCGCGGCGCTTATTCGCGCCCGGGCTTCCGGCCTTAACCAGCCCGGGCCGCTAGTCCGGGACCCCGAGTTCCCGCGCAATGATCATCCGCTGCACTTCGGAGGTGCCTTCCCCGATCTCGAGCACCTTGGCGTCGCGGTAGAACCGGCCGACCGGGAACTCGTTCATGAACCCGTAGCCGCCGAAGATCTGGGTGGCGTCCCGCGCGTTGTCCATGGCCGCGTTGGAGGCCAGGAGCTTGGCCATGGCCGCCTGCCGCTTGACCGGCTCGCCCGCCACCAGCCGGGCCGCGGCGTCATACCAGGCCAGACGCGCGCTGTGGGTGCGCGCCTCCATGTCGGCGAGCTTGAACCGGATCGCCTGGTAATGGCCGAGCCGGTGCCCGAACGCCGCCCGCTCGCCGGTGTAGCGCAGGCACTCGTCCACGCAGCCCTGGGCCAGGCCGACCGCGAGGGCGGCGATCGCGATCCGGCCCTCGTCCAGGATCTCCAGGAACTGGGCGTAGCCGCGGCCGCGCGGGCCGAGCAGATGGTCCTCCGGGACCCGGCACGAGGCGAACGCCAGCTCCCTGGTGTCCGAGGCGCACCAGCCGACCTTCGAGTACTCCCGCCCCACGGTCAGCCCGGGAGTGCCGGCCGGCACCACGACGGCCGAGATCTCGCGGGGCCCGCCGGGGTGGCCCCCGGTGATGGCCAGGACCGTCACCAGCGAGGTGATGGCGGTCCCGGAGTTGGTGATGAACGACTTGGTCCCGTCGATGACCCACTCACCGGCCCCGGCGGGCCGCCCCGCTCCCGCCGCACTGCCCGCGGTCTCCAGCCGCGCGGTGGTCCGCATCCCCCCGGGGATATCGGACCCCCCGCCCGCCTCGGTCAGCCCGAACGCGGCCAGGCGCTCGCCGGAGCACAGGTCCGGCAGCCAGCGGCGGCGCTGGGCCTCGGTGCCGAACCTGTAGATAGGCATGGCTCCGAGGGCCACGGCGGCCTCGAGGGTGATGGCCACCGAGGAGTCCACCCGGGCCAGTTCCTCCAGGGCCAGGCCGAGCGCGAACAGGTCGCCGTCCATGCCGCCGAACTCCGCCGGGAACGGCAGCCCGAACAGGCCGAGCTTGGCCATCCGGGCGACCACGTCGTAGGGGAACTCCCCGCGCTCGTAGTAGCCCGCGATGACCGGCCGCACCACGTCACGGGCGAAGGCGGCGACAGTCTGGCGCAGTTCCTGGTGCTCATCGCTGAGCGCATAACTGATCATGGGTGCCCCTCACCGGCTGGTGACGCCGCATGACCGCGATGTTACTGGCCGGGTGCGCAGCTGGCCGGGCACCCGCGCCATCCCGCGGACGTTAGGCTCTCGTGAACACGTTTCCTGCCGCCGTCCCGGAGGACGACATGGCGACCCTGACCTGTCCTGCCTGTTCCGCTGAGGTCCAGCCGGACGATCTCATCTGCTTCACCTGCGGCGCCAACCTGCCCAGGAGCAAGACGGCCGATGAGCCTGCCTCACCGACGGTCATGCAGCAGTACGCGAAACGTGAGGGCGCGGCGGCCCCGGCCGCCGGGTCCTCCTGCCCGCACTGCGGCGCGGCCATCCGCGAGCCCGCGGCCGTGTTCTGCGAGGTGTGCCGCGAGCCGCTGCCGCCCCGGAAAGGCATCATCTCGCCCGTGGTGCTGCGCCTCGTCTTCCCCACCGGCAACGTGGAAGTTCCCGCGGGCACCTCGCTGGTGCTGGGCCGTGACCCGGAGGAGTCGCTGGTCGCCGCGGCCTTCGCCAGCTACGACAACGTCTCGCGGCGGCACGCCACGGTGACCGTCAGCGACACCGGCCAGGCCACGATCCGTGACGAGCACTCCACCAACGGGACGTTCGTCAACGGGGACCGGGTGCTCCCCGGCACCGAGGTCCGCCTGGTCGACGGGGACAGCGTCCGGCTGGCCGCGGATGTGACCGGCGAGGTGTCACTGCCCCGGCAGGGCATCCCGGGGGCCTACAGCCGCAACGGGCACCGCGACCCCGCCTGACCCCACCGCCCCGGACCCCGCCCCCCCGGCCCACGGCCGGACCCACCGGGCCTGCCCCCACCGGCGGGCCCGGTCTTCGTTTGGGCCTATCAGGCGGCGGGCGCACCGTGAGACCATCGCGGGATCGGCACCAAGATCCACGGAGGTGGCCATGACGGTCCGGGAATCTGCCTCCACGGCACTGGGCCTCCGGCGGAACGCCATCGGGCTGCGTGAGGTCCTCTTCCAGAGCATCACGGACATGGCCCCCGGCGCGGCCATCGCCGCGTCCATCCCCGCCGGCGTCGCGTTCGCGGGCGGCTCGCTGCCGCTCGCCGTGGTCTTCGCCCTGGTGGCCTGCTTGTTCTGCGCGGTGAGCATCGGCCTGCTGGCCCGCGAGATGCCGTCCGCCGGGTCGCTGGCCACCTACGCCGCCCGCGGCCTGCACCCGGCCATCGGCTTCCTGGTCGCCTGGGGCTACGTGCTGGTCGGGTTCCTGATCCCGCCGCTGGTCCTGCTCCAGCTCGGCTTCACCACCGCCGCCACCCTCAACGCCGAGTTCCATGGTTACCCGGCCAGCCTGTGGTGGCCCTGGGCGCTGGCCGGGGCGGTGATCGTGCTCGCGGCCGGCTTCTACGGCATCCGCACCTCGGCCCGGCTCGGCACGGTCCTCGGCCTGTTCGAGATCGGGGTGTTCCTGGTCCTCGCCGTGTTCTTCGTGGTCCACGCGGGCAGCCACAACACGCTGAGCGTGTTCACCACCAAGTACACCCCGCCCGGCTTCCGGGGCATCGCCGGCGTGATCGGCGGCTCGGTGTACACGATCCTGGCCTTCGGCGGGTTCGAGGGGGCCGCACCGCTGGCCGAGGAGGCCAGGAACCCGCGGCGGACGATCCCGCGGGCGGTGCTGCTGGCCACCCTGCTGATCGGGGCGCTGTACGTGTTCACCACGTACGCGGTGGACGTCGCGTACGGACCGTCGAATTTCGCCCACTTCACCACCGGCACCGGGGCCGCGTCCTGGGAGGGCCTGGCCCGGTCGCTGTACGGGCTGTTCTGGTTCTTCGTCTTCCTCGCGATCGTGAACTCCACGATCGCCAACGCCAACGCCGGGGTGAACGTCTCCAGCCGGACCGCCTACGCCATGGGCCGGATCGGCGCGTTCCCGCGCTTCCTGGCCCAGGTGCACCCGAAGCACCATTCCCCGGCCCTGGCCATCCTGACCGGCTTCGTGATCACCGTCGCGGTGACCCTCGGCCTCGGGCTGAGCTACGACCCGGTCACCGCCTTCGTGATGGTGGCCACCGCCCTGGTCATCGTGCTGGCCGCGATCTACATCGTGATGAACGCGGCCTGTATCGGCTACTTCAGCCGGGGCGGCCGCCGGCCCAACCCGCTGCTGCACGTGATCATCCCGGTGCTGGGGATCGCCACGTTCGTCCCGGCCTGGCTCACCGCCGCGGGGATCAAGGTGTTCTCGTTCGTGGCGCGGCTGTCCCCGCCGTACTCCTACATGGGCCCCGGGGTGGCCGGCTGGATGGTCGTGGGCCTGATCTACCTTGCCTACCTGTACCGGCGTGACCCGCGCCGGGTGGTCGAGGTCGGGCTGGTGCACCTGGACCCGCTGGAGGAGCTGCCCGCATGAGTGACCCGCAGGTGATCACCTTCCGTCCGTCCGCGGACCAGTACGCGTGGACGTTCGGCGGCGCCGCGCCGGTGGCCCGGGTCCGCACGCCCGCGGTGCTGGAGGTGTTCACCGAGGACTGCTTCGCCGGCCGGGTGCGCAGCGAGACCGACCTGGTCTCCGAGGTCTGCGAGTTCCCCTACCTCAACCCGCAGACGGGCCCCTTCTGGATCGAGGGCGCCGAGCCGGGCGACACCCTGGCCGTGCACTTCATCTCGATCGAGCCGGCCCGGGACTGGGGCGCGTCCACCACCGTTCCCCTGTTCGGCGCGCTGAGCGCCACCCACGCCACCGCGCTGCTGCACGACCCGCTCCCCGAGCTGGTCTGGCTGTGGCAGTTCGACACGGCCAAGGGCCTGTGCCGGTTCACCGCCCGCCGCGGCGACTTCACCACGGACCTGCCGATCGAGCCGATGCACGGGACCGTGGGGGTGGCCCCGGCCAACCTTGAGGTGCGCAGCGCGCTGGTGCCGGACGCGTTCGGCGGCAACATGGACACCCCGGAGATGCGCGCCGGGGTCACCTGCTACCTGGGGGTGAACGTCGAGGGGGCACTGTTCTCGCTGGGCGACGGGCACGCCCGCCAGGGCGAGGGCGAGACCTGCGGGGTCGCGGTGGAGTGCGCGATGAACACGGTGCTCGCGGTGGACCTGATCAAGGGGAGCCCGTGCGCCTGGCCGCGGCTGGAGTCGGACACGCACCTCATGTCCGCGGGCTCGGCCCGGCCGCTGGAGGACGCGTTCCGGATCGCCGCGCTGGACCTGGTGCAGTGGCTGGCCGCCGACTACGGGCTGGATCAGCTGGACGCCTACCAGCTGGCCACGCAGGCGATCGAGGCCCCGCTGGCCAACGTCTGCGACCCCAACTACACCAGCGTGGTCAAGATGCCCAAGCAGTACCTGCCCGCGGCCGATCCCATGCGGGGCGCCCACGCCCGGCTCCGCGAGCTGGCCCGGGCCTACCGGGGCGGCTAGCCCGCCGGGCGCCTTGACGCCTAGTTAATCTAGGCATAGGGTTCCGAGGTATGAACAGGGAACGCCTCAAGGGACACCTGGACCTGCTCCTGCTGTCCGTGCTCACCGCCGGGCCGGCGCACGGCTACTCGGTCATCTCGGAGCTGCGCCGCCGCAGTGAAGGCACGTTCGACCTGCCGGAAGGCACCGTCTACCCGGCACTGCACCGGCTCGAGGACGCGGGCCTGCTGAGCAGCTCCTGGGCCACGGCCGACGGCCGCCGGCGCCGGGTCTACGCGCTGACCGCCCCAGGCGCGGCCGCGCTGGCCGCCGAGCGGACCGAGTACCGGCACTTCACCCGGGGAATCCAGGCCGTGCTGGGGTGGTCGGCATGAGTGCTCCCGATGGCGACCTGGTCGAGCGGTACCTGGATCAGCTCTACGTCGCCCTGCGCGCCCGGCCCCGGAAGGCCCGCCGGGTGCTCGCCGAGGCCGAGGATCACCTGCGCGAGGCGGTCACCGACGGGCTGACCGCCGGGCTGACCCAGCGGGAAGCCGAGGAGCAGGCCGTCTCCAGTTTCGGCTCGGTGCGGGCCGTCGTCCGGGCGCACGACGCCAGGTTGCGCCGGCTGCCCACGGTCGCGGTGCTCCGGGACGTGATCATGACGGCCTGGCGGCTGGGCGCGGTCGGGCTGGTGGCGGTGGGGGCCAGCGGCGTGATCGCGTGGGTGATGAACGCGGCGTTCGGCCGCCCGTTCGTGGGGGGCGCCGCGGGGGCGGTGCGGTACCCGGCGGCCAACTGCCAGCACTGGCTCGCCCTGTGGCCGCACGCGCAGAGCTGCGCTCAGGCCGCCATGCTGGAGAACAGCAGCGACGCGGTCACCCTCCGGCTGGCCGCGGGGGTTCTCGGCCTGGCCGCGCTGGCCGCGTACCACCTGGCCCGCCGCCGGTCCCGTGACCTGCTGCCGGAGAGCTTCACGCCCACGGTCGCGATGACCCTGTTCGGTGTGGCCGGCCTGGTGCTGGCCGGGCTCTCGGTCGACAGCACGGTGCTGGGCCTGCGCTCCGGCCTCGGTACCGCCGCCGGTGCGGGCTTCTACCTGAGCGGCGCGATCGTGGCCCTGGTCATGGCTCTCCGCTACGCGCGGGACCTGCACCGCAGCATCCTGCAGCAAGCCCGTGGCTGAGCGTCCTCAACGCCCGCAACGAACCTCTCACCGGCGGGCGCCCCGCCGTCCGCGACCCGCCCCGCGCTCCCCGTGCGGTCCCGGCCGGAGCCCGGCCGGTAAAGCCGTTAGGGACGCCGTGTCTGCTGGCCGCGCGCTCCGGCGCGCGGCCTTAGCGCTCGCTGTCCAGGGCGCCCATCTGGGCGGCGTCGTACCGGGTCCCGGACACCTGCCCGGCGGGTACGGCGGCCTCGATCGCGGCCAGCTCCTCCGGGGTGAGCCGGAGGTCGAGCGCGGCCAGCGCCTCGGCCAGCCGGTCCCGCCGCTTGGTCCCGATCAGCGGGATGATGTCGTCGCCGCGGGACAGGACCCAGGCGATAGCCAGCTGTGCGGTGCTCACCCCGCGCTGCTCCGCGATCTTCTCCAGGGCGCCCAGCAGCTCGAGGTTGCGTTCCAGGTTGCCGCCCTGGAACCGGGGGAACCGCGCCCGGGGGTCACCGTCGGCGATCCGGGCCGTGTCCCGGTTCAGCAGGCCGCGGGACATGATGCCGTAGGCGGTCACGCTGATCCCGAGTTCCCGGACCGCGGGCAGGATCTCCGCCTCGATGCCCCGGCTCATCAGCGAGTACTCGATCTGCAGCTCGCGGACCGGGTGGACGGCGTGCGCCCGCCGGATCGTGTCCACGCCCACCTCGGACAGGCCCAGGTGCCGCACGTACCCGGCCTCGATCATCTCCACGATGGCGCCCACGGTGTCCTCGATCGGCACGTGCGGGTCGAGCCGGGCGGGCTGGTACAGGTCGATGTAGTCGGTGCCGAGGCGGGTCAGCGAGTAGGAAAGGTAATTCCTGACCCCGGCCGGGCTGGCGTCGTGCCCGATGAACCGGCCGGACGGGTCCCGCTGCCCGCCGAACTTGACCTGGACGAACACGCTGTCCCGGGGCACCTCGCGCAGCACCCGGGACAGCAGCAGCTCGTTGTGCCCCATTCCGTAGAAGTCGCCGGTGTCCAGGAGCGTGATCCCGGCGTCCAGCGCGGCCCGGATGGTGGCCAGGCTCTCCTCCTCGTCGGCGGCCCCGTAGATCCCGGACATGCCCATCAGCCCGAGCCCGGCCCGGGACACCACCGGACCGCCCCGGCCCAGCGTGGTCATCTGCACAGCGGCGCTCCTCCTGGCTTCGATATCAGCATTACAAGATTACGCAGCCGGCCCGGCGTACACCTGCTGCCCCTCGACGTAGGTGAGCGCGACGGTGGCCGCGGCGATCTCCGCCGGCGGCCCCGCGAACGGGTCGCGGTCCAGGACGACCAGGTCAGCCAGGTACCCGGGGGCGACCGCGCCGGTCTCGTCGAGCTGGTTCACGTACGCCGAGCCCGCGGTGTACGCGGCCAGCGCCTCGGCGAGGGTGAGCGCCTGGCCGGGCAGCAGCGGCTTCGTGGCGGGCGCCCCGTCCCCCGGCGGCAGCGTCCGGTTCACCGCGACGTGGATCCCCTCCAGGGGGTTGGCGCTGCTTACCGCCCAGTCGCTGCCCGCGGCCAGCCGGGCGCCAGCCCGCAGCAGGGCACCGAACGGGTACTGCCGGGCGGCCCGCTTCGGGCCGAGAAACGGGATGGTCAGGTCGTCCATCTGCGGCTCGTGGGCGGCCCACAGGGCCTGCATGTTCGCGGTCACCCCGAGCTGCGCGAAGCGCGGGATGTCGTCGGGGTGCAGCACCTGCAGGTGGGCGATGTGATGCCGGCCCGGGCTGACCACGTTGGCGGCCCGGGCGGCCGCGAACGCGTCCAGCGCCTCCCGGACCGCCCGGTCCCCGATGGCGTGCACATGCACCCCGAAGCCGGCCGCGTCCAGCCGGGTCACCTGCTCGGCCAGGTCCGCGGGATCGACGTAGGACAGCCCGCTGTTGCCAGTCTGGCCGCCGCAGGCGTCCAGGTAGGGATCGATCATCCCGGCGGTGAAGTTCTCCGCGACCCCGTCCTGCATGATCTTGACCATGCCGGCCCGGAACCGGCCCGCCTGGCCCGCCTCCCGCCGGTCGAGCAGGTCGGTGAGCTGCTCGCCGCCGCGGGCCCGGTCCCACCAGAGGGCGCCCGCGACCCGGGCGGTGAGGGTGCCATCCCGGGCGGCGGCCAGGTAGGCCGGCAGCGGGTCCGGGTAACCCAGGTACTCCCCCACGATCGCGTCCTGCCAGGCGGTGATGCCCAGCGCGTGCAGGTGCTGCTGGGCCAGCAGCAGCCCGCGGAGCTGCTCGGCGAACGTGGGCCCGGGCACGAGCCGCCCCACGAGCAGCGCCGCGCCTTCGTGCAGGGTGCCCTGCGGCTCGCCGTCCGCGCGGCGCTCGATCCGGCCGTCCGCGGGGTCCGGGGTGGCGGCGGTCAGGCCGGCCAGCTGCAGCGCCCGGGAGTTGACCCAGGCCCCGTGCCCGTCCCGGTTGGTCAGGTAGGCCGGCCGGTCCGGGACCACGCTGTCCAGCTGCTCGCGGGATGGGGTGCCGCCGGGGAACCACTCCATCCGCCAGCCGCTGCCGTCGATCCACTCCCGCTCCGGCTGGGCGGCGGCGTAGGCCCGGATCCGGTCCAGCGCCCCGGCCAGGTCTTCCGCGCCGTCCAGGTCGCAGCGCAGCATGGTGATCCCGGCGAAGGCCGGGTGGACGTGGGCGTCCTGGAAACCCGGCAGCAGGGGCCGGCCCTCCAGGGGCACGGTCTCCGCCCGGCCGCCCGCCAGGTCGCGGATCTCGTCGTCGCTGCCGACCGCGACGATCCGGCCACCGCGCACCGCCACCGCGGTCGCGGGCGGCCCGTCCGAAGTCGCGATGCCTGCCCCGTCGCTGGTGTCCTCGCTGCTGGCCGCCTCGCCGTGGGCCGTGGCCGGGATCATGCGGCGCCCGTCGGGAAGCACGGTGTAGATCCGCCCGCCGGTGAAAATCAGGTCTGCTGCCATGCGCGGCATCCTATTTCCAGATGCCGCGGATCAGGCTGGCGGTGGCCGCGTGGCCCAGCAGCGGCAGCCGGTACAGGGTTTCCAGGGTCCGCAGCACGCTGTAGTGCGTGATGGGCTGGCCGTACCGGCCGGGGCGGACGGCCTGGCCGGCGAGGATCGTGGCGATCTGGTTGCCGGGGCTGCCGTCGTTCTCGTCCCAGGTGACGACGAGCAGGCTGTCGTGGGTCATGGCCCAGGCCGCGTACCCGCTGAGATGGGCCCGGAGCCAGGCGTCCCCGGTGGCCACCGGGCAGTCGTGCATGTCATGGCACAGGTCCGGGATGACGAAGGACACGGTCGGCAGCCGCGGGTAGTCACCGGCCGGGAAACTGCTCCACGGCTGGCTGTCGGCGGCAGGCACGGTGCGGAAGTTGATCCAGGGCACGTGCTTGCGGGCGTACTCGCCGCTCACGCAGGCGAACGAGCCGGCCCCGGGCAGGCCCTCGGAGTAGCCGGTGAAGGTCCGGCCCGCGGCGATCAGCTCGGACCCCAGGCTGGGCGCGGGGAACTGGTGCGGGCAGCTGTCGTCGCTGACGCCCTGCGTGCTGCCGGAGAACAGGGCCAGGTAGTTCGGCTCGCTGGGGTGGGTGACGGCCCGCGAGTCGGTGAACAGCGCTCCCTGCCGGGCCAGCCGGCTGACGTACGGCGCCTGCGGGCTGCCGATGACCTCGCCGTAGCCGTGGTTTTCCAGCACCACCACGACGGTGTGGGCGGGCGGCGCCGGCAGGCCGGCGGCCTGCCCCCGGGCGGTACCGCCCGGCGATGCGCTGGCCGGGCCTGATGCCCGGGTCGCGGACGCCGCCGGGCTGTGCGCGTGGACGTCCGGCGGCGTGGACAGCACCGGGGAACCGCACGCGGCCAGGGCGGCCAGGCCGCCCACGGCCGCTAGGACGGGCAGCCTCATCACGGCGAACCCCTCACCGAACGCTCCTCGCTGGCCAGGCGGCGCCGGGCCCTGGCGCCGCTTCCCGCGAGTACAGAATTATGGCTCCTGCGATAGCCGAGCCGAAGCCTTGCCGCGATCAGCCAGACCAGCGGCGCGCCACGGCCGCTGCCGAATCCCCCCGCTCCATACCCTGCCTACTACGTCCTGCCCATGCCCGTGCAGACTCGCCTCGCCCGCCGGGTGGGCGGCCTGAAATCCTCAGGCCGCGCACTCGCGGCAGATCGGCTGGCCATTGCGGTCCTCGGCCAGTTGACTCCGGTGATGCACCAGGAAGCACCGCGAGCAGGTGAACTCGTCCGCCTGCCGCGGAATGACTCGGAACGACAGTTCCTCGTTGGACAGATCCGCTCCAGGCAGCTCCAGCGACTCTGCGACATCATCTGGGTCGATGTCGATCGTGCTGGAAGACTTGTCCATCCGGCGCGCCTGCAGCTCCTGCAGGCTGTCTTCAGTGAGCTCGTCGTCTGTCTTACGCGGGCTGTCATAGTCGGTTGCCATCTGGGTACTCCACCCCCTCCTTCGTTATGCGCCTTGTCGCGCGGATGTAACGCTCGGCAGGCCGTGATTTGTGCCCGATTCCGGCGGGGAATTCTGTCACGTCCGCCGGCCGCGCACACGGAGGGTACGGGCTAGAGCGCGCCGTGTCCGTGTCTTCACCGACCTGGGCGCCCGATCCGCAGCGACGGGGCTCGGGCGCAAAGCTCCCAACACGTGCTTGCGTCGGTAACTTCCCCCGATCTGTGCACGCCAAGCACGGAAGAGTGCGTATCGTACGAAACTGATCTCCCACCCCGCAGGATCAGCGGAGCCGCCGCATGCCCCTCGTCACGCCACTGCGGCCCGATGATCTTCGGCGGGTCGGCCGTTACCGGCTGTCCGGCCGGATCGCGGATGGCCTGGACCACCCGAATTCCGCCGGGACCTTCCTGTCCCGCCTCCCGGACGGGACCCCGGTCGCGGTCACCCTGCTGGCCAGGACGGCGGTCCCCAACTCAGCCTCCCGGGACCGCTTCACGGCCGAGGCCACGGTGGCCCGGAGGGTCGCCCCGTTCTGCGCGGCGCGCATCCTGGACGCCGGGTTCGACGGCGATCAGCCTTTCCTGGTCAGCGAGTTCATCGAAGGCCCGTCCCTGGCCGAGACCGTCGCGGCCGAGGGGCCCCTGGAGGGGCCGGTGCTGGACGCGCTGGCCATCGGTGCGGCCACCGGGCTCACCTCCATCCACCAGGCCGGGCTGGTGCACGGGGATTTCGGGCCCGATCATGTGGTGCTCGGCGCGGAAGGACCGCGGGTCGTCCACTTCAGCACCACGCCGCCGTACGGTCCGGCGACGCCGTCCGCGGACCTGCTCGCCTGGGCCCAGACAATCCTGTTCGCCGCGGGCCGGCCGGAGGTGGCCAGCCTGCCTGAGCCGCTGCGGAACACGGTAGGCGCCTGCTTCTCCCCGGACCCGGCCAGCCGCCCGCCGGCCCGGACGCTGGTCACGGCGCTGCTTGGCCACAACGACCCGGCGGCCGGGCTTCTCGCCGAGGGCACCCGGCGGGCCCGGGCCGCGGGCCGCGGCCGGGTCAGCCCGGACGCCGACGGCCCGGACGAGACCTCCACGGGGTCCCGGTCCCGCCGGGTCGCGTGGGCCGCGGCCTGCGTGGCCTGCATCGCGATCATCGTGGTGGCGGCCACCCTGATCGCCACGCACCGCAACACCCCGGCCACCACGGCCACCCCGGTCGCGGCGGATCACACCACGGCCTCGGCGCACACGTCGTCCGCGGCGCCCACGGCGACCCCCACGATCCCTCAGGACCTGGCGGGCACCTGGTCCGGCACGGTCCGGCAGACCCAGCCGGCGCTCGCGGTGACGGTCCGGATCAGCTTCGCCGCGGGCCGCTCAGCCGGGACCATCTCCTACCCGCAACTCGGCTGCTCCGGCCAGCTGCTGCTGGTCTCGGTGCTGGCCGGCACCTTCACGCTGGAGCAGGGCATCACCAAGGGCCAGCAGAGCTGCGAGAGCGGCGTGGTGCTGCTCAGCCCGGCGGGCAACTCGGCGCTGGCGTTCAAGTTCCGCCGCAGCGACGCCCCCAGCCCGGCCGGGGTGCTCAGCAAGACCGGCTCCTGAGCCGCCCGCCGGCCCAGCAGTCCCGCCGCTGGCCTGGGCTCATGCTTCTCAGTCCGGGGTGCTGGCTTCCTCGGCGTCCCGCTCGGGATCGAGGCTGCGCAGCAGGTCGTGCAGTTCCCGGAACAGCCCGGGCCCGGCCGCGATGGTGAGTTCCGGGCTGGGTGGCCGGCCGTCCAGCCCGCCCACCCGGGCGCCCGCCTCGGCCGCGATCAGGCCGCCCGCGGCCCAGTCCCAGTAGTTGACGCCCCGCTCGTAGTAGGCGTCGACCCGGCCGGTGGCGACCGAGCAGAGATCCACCGCGCAGGAGCCGCCCCGGCGGATGTCACGGACCTGCGGCAGCACGACGGCCACGACCTCGCCCTGCACCACCCGCCGGGCCTGCGCGTACCCGAACCCGGTGGAGACCAGCGCCCTCCGCAACGGAACCCCGTCGTTGCACCGTAGCGGGACGGCCGGCGCCCCGTCCGGGTGCAGCCAGCTGCCCTGCCCGGCGACGGCGGTGAACACCTCGCGGTGCCGCGGGACCGCCACCACCCCGGCGACGACCGTGCCGTCCACCTCGGCCGCGATGCTCACCGCCCAGTCCGCCAGGCCGTAGAGGTAGTTGACGGTGCCGTCCAGCGGGTCGACGATCCAGCGGACCCGGCCGTGACCGGATTCGCCGCCTTCCTCCCCCAGGATGGCGTCGCCGGGCCGTTCGGCCCGGATCCGCTCCGCGATCATCGCCTCGGCCGCGCGGTCCATCTCGGTGACCACGTCGGTCGGGCTGGATTTGGTGCTGGCCACTTCCGGGCGGCCCTGAGGGCCGGCCGGGCGGCGGGCGGCCAGCATGCCGGCCGCCGCCCCGGCGGCCGACCGGGCCAGGGTGAGCAGGGAACCGGGGTCCGGCGGGCCGGCCACGGCGCCGCTCA
>JAOPYP010000376.1 GCA_025964635.1 Actinomycetes bacterium
TTTGTTCCTCGACCCCGGACTCCAGCGCGACCGGAGCCGCGGGGAATGCGGCGAGAAGAGCGAGTAGTGCTAGTCGCGGCCGGAGGGGCGGCTCTGCGGGAGTGAGAGCGCGCCGCCTCGGGCCGGCCCGTCGCCCGCCTGGCTGGCGTCGGCGGCGATGCCGGTGAGGAGCCAGCTCAGCCCGGTCTCGAAGGTGAGCTCGTCGTGGTCGTTGTGCATCAGGCCCGCGGCGCCGAGGGCGGCGAGGTTGGGGAAGTTACCTGAGCCGGCGAGGTCCTGGAGGTAGGCCTCGGCCGCGGCCCGCCAGGCGGGGTCGTGTGCGGTGCCGCCTTCGCCGTGATCCCGGCCGGGGCGGATGTTGGCGTGGCCCAGGGTGTAGGAGTCCACGGCGCGCCAGATGGCTAGTCTTTTCGCCTGGTCGAGGCCGAGCGCGGCGGTCGCTTCGAGCGACTGCTCGACGTGGCGCATGACGTTCGGCCCGAGCAGGGCCTGCTGCCCGGCCGCGGTGACCATCCATGGGTGGGCCAGGCACACCGCGCGCAGGGCGCGGGCGATGGCGGCGAGCGCGTCGCGCCAGTCATGGGGGATCTCGTCGAGCACCGCTCCGGCGACAACCTCGTCGACCATCAGGTCGATCAGCTCGTCCTTGCGGGCGAAGTAGCGGTAGAGGTCCATCGGCCGGGTCTTCAGCGCCGCAGCGACCCGGCGGACCGACACAGCGTCAAGTCCGTGGGTGTCGGCCAGGTCGGTCGCGGCCGCGACGATCGCCTCTCTGGTCGGGCGCTCGCGCTTTTCCTGCGGGGGCCGGGTCCAGATCAGCCCGGCTGGCGCCGGCCCGTGGGCGGGGTCTGGAGTGCCGGGGTCCTGGCCAGCTGAGGTAGGTGCCATGGGAACGATGATACACCGTTCAGTCATGATACGCTGTCTCTAAATAGAGGCGGTGTATCAGCCAGATCGGAGCGGTCATGAGCACCGACGCGAAAAACCCGCCCCCACGGGGCGCCACGAGACTCCTGGCGGCCGGCGTCACGGCCGCGCACCCGCTGCCCCCCGGAAGCGCGTTCCCCAAGACCTTCGCCATCGGCGCAGCCGCGACCGTGGCCACGGGGATCGCCGCGTGCTTCATCCCGCGCTCCGGGCCTCGCGCCTGGTGACCTGAGGGAGTAACGGACGTGTCCTCATCGCCTGATTCACCGACGCCAGATCGCCGGCCCGAGCCGGGCCGTCCACGATGAGCACCACCTGCTTCCAGCATGCGCGCCGGCTGCCCATGCCGGCGGCCTGGCCGGTGCGGTCCAGCCCGGCAGTCCACCGGTGGGCGATCATTCCGGCCGCCCTGGCGCCGGTCCTGCTCACCGGCGGCTACCTGGTCGCGGGCGCGCTCCAGCCAGCGTCCTACAGCCCGGTGCGCACGACCATCAGCGTGATGGCCGGACAGGCCGGAACCGACCGGTGGATCATGACCGGCGGCATCGTCCTGGTCGCCGCCTGCTACCTCGTCACCGCCGCGGGCCTGACCGGCATCCGGGCGCCCGCCCGGGCCCTGCTCGTCATCGCCGGCCTGGCCGGCATCGGCATCGCCGCATCCCCCGAACCCGCCACCGGCGTGACCCCCCAGCACCTCGCCTGGACCGTGCTCGGCGCAGTCACGACCACCATATGGCCCGCCTTCGCCGCCCCGCGCACCCCGCCGCGGCCGCGGATCCTGAGCGCCTTCGGCTCCGCCGCCGTAACCGCCGTCTTCGCCGCCCTGCTCGGCTGGCTGTTCATCGAAACCCGCGACGGCAGCGTCCTGGGCCTGGCCGAGCGGCTGACGTCATCGATCCAGACCTGCTGGCCGTTCATCATCGCCCTCACCCTGCGCCGCACCCGGCGCCCCCGCCGCGGCCCGGCCCTCGGCGGGAACGGCAGGGTGAAGGACGGGGCCACCGCGCGGGCCACGGCCCGCGGCCGCAGCCAGGACTGGTGATGGCAGCCCGCCTGGAGGCACCGCGGGCGGCCGCCCGGCCGCAAGCGCGCGAGCCGGGGCTTGATCCTCAGCCCGGGCTAGACCGGCGGCGGATCGCGGCGTGGTACGCGGCGTTCGCTGGCTACGCCGCGCTGCTGGCGGTCTTCAGCAGGCACTCAGACCAGTCCTGGGGGATCTGGGCGTCCGGTGGCTACCTGCTGGCCGCGATCACCGCGGTGTCGTACCGCCGCTCGCGCGGGCGGGACGCGTCGCTGCTGATCGGCACGGTCGGCGCCCTGGCTGGCCCGCTGACCTGGCTGGCCATCCGCGCGCCCGCGACAGCCGACGTCCAGGTCGTGGCTCGTACCGCGACGCTGTTGCTGCGGCACGGCAGCCCGTACCTGGGGTCTGGGCATCTGTCGGCCTGGCGGTCCTACGATCCGTACCTGCCCGCGATGACCGTGTTCGGGCTGTTCCGGGCGGCGGGCCTTCCCGGCGTGATCGGCGACCCGAGGGTGTGGATCGCGGTCACCTGCGTGGCGCTGCTCACGGTGGCGTTCGGCCTCGCCGCCCCGCCTCGGGTACAGCGTGCTGACCGCCGTCACGAGGCGCTGCGCCGGGCCACATTCGCCGTCACCACACCCGTGCTGGCGCTGCCGCTGGCCGTGGGAATCACCGACCCGCCGGTGCTGGCGCTGTTCTGCGTAGCCCTGGCGTGTCTGGGTGCGGGGCCGGCCGCGAGGGGCGCCACTCCGCGGCCCGCCGGGCTTCGCCGGCTGGTGAGCCCGCACCGGATCCGGCCATCGCGATCGATGGTGGCGGCCCTGGCGATCGGGATCGCGTGTGCCATGAAAATCACCGCCTGGCCGGCCTTGCCGGTGATCGCGGTGATGATCGCCGCGCGGGACGGCAGGCGGGCGGCATGGCGTTTCGTGGCCACATCGGCGGTCACCGCTTGTACCGCCATCGCGGCGGCCGCCCCGGCGGCCCTCGCGGAACCCTCCGTCTTCCTGCACAACATCGTCCTGTATCCGCTCGGCCTGACCCGGCACCTCACCCCGGCCGCCAGCCCGCTGCCCGGACATCTGCTCGCCGCCACCGGCGCAGCCGGGCACTGGGCAGCCATCTGCCTGCTGCTCGCAGCTGGTCTGGCGGTAGCGGCCTGGATCCTCATCCGCAGGCCGGCCGACAACCGCGCCGTCGCCTGGCGCCTTGCCGCCGGCCTCTGCGTCTTGGTCACCCTCGCGCCCGCGACCCGGTGGGGATACTTCGCCTACCCTCTCGGCCTGCTCGGCTGGCTGGGCCTCACCGGGCGCGACCGGGCCGTCGCCGGCAAACTTCCGGCGCCCGGCCGCCTCACCCGACTGGCCCCCGCCGTGGCTAGGCTGACGCCGGCCATGGCCGGGCTCCTGGCGTCGTCGGGAGCGACCGCAGCGACGGCGTTCCGGCCTTGGCAGCGCTCACCGGACCAGCCCGCACTGCGCGGGCTGCTGGCCAGGGTCCGCGACCCCGGGGCTCTGCCTCATCTCCGTCCGCCGGCCGGGCCGGACTGGGCTGGGCCCGGAGCGGGACGCGGCACACAGGCGCAGCCCGGAGCCGGGAGCCGAAGGCTCCGGCCATAGCCTGCCCCGCATCCTGCGGGTACCCGAAACCAGGAGACACCGATGGCACTGACAGATCCGTGGGCCGGGGAGGACGACGACACCGACTACGACTACTACGACACGCCGTCCGGCAACATCTGGCGCCCCGGCGCCGAGCCCGGTCCGCCCTCCG
>JAOPYP010000383.1 GCA_025964635.1 Actinomycetes bacterium
AGGCGCCGGACCGCTCCCCCAGCACCGCCGCGTAGTGCCCGATCAGCTGGTCCCCCAGCGCCGTCCAGCTGCGGGCCAGCACCCGCTGCCGGCCGGCCCGGCCCATCGCCGCCCGGCCCGGCGGGTCGGCGGCCAGTCGCCGGGTGGCCGCGGTCAGCGCACCCGCGTCCCCGGGCGGCACCAGGTAGCCGGTGACCCCGTCCTCGACCAGGTCGACCGGGCCGCCCACGGCCGGGGCCACCACCGGCAGGCCGGACGCCGCCGCTTCCTGGATGGTCTGGCCGAACGTCTCGTGGCAGCCGCTGTGCACGAACACGTCCAGGCTGGCGAAGATCCGGGCCAGCTGCTCGCCACGGTGCTGGCCGAGGAAGACCGCGGACGGCATGAGCCGGCGCAGCCGGGCCTCGGCCGGCCCGCTGCCCACGATGACCAGGCGCACCCCCGGCAGCGCGGCCACCCCCGCCAGCAGCTCGACCTGCTTCTCGGGGGCCAGCCGGCCGACGTACCCGGCCAGCACCTCCCCGTCCGGCGCCAGGGCCTGGCGCAGCGGGTCGCTGCGGTTCGCCGGGCTGAACCGCTGGACATCCACGCCGCGGCCCCACAGCCAGATGCGCTGCACGCCGTGCGCGGCCAGCCGCTCGATGCTGGGCGTGGACGGCGCGAGCGTCCGGTCGGCGGCGTTGTGGATGCCCGCCAGCCAGCGCCAGGCGGCGGCCTCCGCCACCCGGCCCCAGTGATACGCCCGCGCATAGCCCGGCACATCGGTCTGGTACACGGCCACCACCGGCAGCCGCACCCGCCGGGCCGAGCGGCTGCCCAGCGCGCCGAGGAAGAACGGGCTGGCCAGGTGGACAAGTTCGGCGCGGTGCGCGACCAGCGCACGCTGGATGGCCGGGGAGGCCAGGCCGAGCCGCACGCTCCGGTACCCCGGGAACGGCACCGAGCGCACCCGGACCACCGGGAACCCGTGCCGCGTGTCCGGCGGGAACCCGGGCCGCGGGTCCGGCGGGCACCCGGTCGCCGGCTGAGGGGCGATGACCAGGGGCTGATGCCCCCGGGCCACGAGATGCTCGGCGACCCGGAGCACGCTGTGCGCCACGCCGTTCACCTCGGGCGGGAACGATTCGGTGATGATCCCAATCCGCACGCTGCCACCATGCAACGCGGTCGTGGCACCCGCGCCGGCCGCGCCGTGGCCGGGGCAAGAACTGTCGGTGACATCTGCGCGCCGCCCGCGGCCTGGTGTCCACCTGGGAGCCGCGTAGCGTCCACTTTCCCGCGTTCCCGCAGGTAGAGCGCATATGGTCAGCAGCGGTGCGCCGCCTGGCCTGCACGGCCGGGCGGGCGCTGCCAGACTAGTGATCATGCAGACTCTGGTCGTCGATCACCCGCTCATCGCCCACAAGCTCACCGCGCTGCGCGATGAGCGCACCGACTCTCCCACGTTCCGCCGGCTCACCGATGAGCTCGTCACGCTGCTCGCCTACGAGGCCACCCGCGAGGTGCGGGTGCAGCCCGAGGTGGTGACCACACCGGTCGGCGAGGCCCGCGGGGTCAAGCTCGCCCGGCCGGTGCCGCTGGTCGTCCCGGTGCTGCGGGCCGGGATCGGCATGCTGGACGGCATGATCCAGCTGCTGCCCACGGCCGACGTGGGCTTCGTGGGGCTGGCCCGCGACGAGGAATCGCTGGTCGCCGCGACGTACGCCAACCGGCTGCCCGCCAACCTGGCCGGCCGCGACGTGTTCGTGCTGGACCCCATGCTGGCCACGGGCGGGACCCTGGAGACCGTGATCACCATGCTGAGCCAGCGCGACGCGGCGTCGGTCACCGCGGTGTGCCTGCTCGCCGCGCCGGAGGGGATCGAGCGGATCGCGGCCACGTTCCCGCATGACGACGAGCCGCTGCCGGTCCGGGTGGTCACCGCGGCCCTGGACGAGCGGCTGAACGAGCGCGGCTACATCGTCCCCGGCCTCGGCGACGCCGGCGACCGCCTCTTCGGCGAGATCTGAGCGGCCCGGCGCGCACGCCTCAGGTGCCGACCGGGTGCCAGACGGTCTTGGTCTCCAGGAAGGCCAGCAACCGCCGCAGGCCCGGGTCGGCCGCCCAGTCCTCGGCCACCCGGCCGGGCCCGGCGGCGAACACCCGCTTGACGTTCCCGGCCGCGAGCCGCTCGAGGGCCGCCCGGTCCGCCGGCTCCGTGCCGGTCAGGTCGATCGCATTGACGTCCTGGTGCGCGGCGAGCACCGGCGCGAGCTCGGCGAACCGCCCGGTCAGCACGTTGACCACGCCGCCCGGCACGTCGGAGGTGGCCAGCACCTCGGCCAGGCTGACCGCGGCCAGCACGGCCGGCCCGCTGGCCAGCAGGACGGCGGTGTTGCCGGTCGCGATGACCGGCGCGAGCACGCTGACCAGCCCGAGCAGCCCGGCCGCGGGCGGCGCGAGCACCGCGACGACCCCGGTCGGCTCGGGCACGCTGAGGTTGAAGTACGGGCCGGCCACCGGGTTGGCGCCCCCGGCGATCTGCGCGACCTTGTCCGGCCAGCCCGCATACCAGACCCAGCGGTCGACCGCCGCCGCGACGTCCCGCGCCGCACTCTCCCGGCCGTTATTTCTTTCCGCAACGAGGACCTCGTCGGTGAACTGGCCCGCGCGTCCTTCCAGCATCTCGGCCACCCGGTAGAGGACCTGGCCGCGGTTGTAGGCGGTCGCGCCGGACCAGCCGCCGAACGCCTTGCGGGCCGCGACGACGGCGTCCCGGGCGTCCTTGCGCGAGGCGAGTGCGGCGTGCGCGAGCAGGGTCCCGTCCGGCGCCGTGACCGGGAACGACCGGCCCGACTCCGACCGGGGGAACGCGCCGCCGATGAACAGCTTGTAGGTCTTGCGGACCGCCAGCCGGGTATCGCCGCCCGCGGCCGGGGGGCGGCGGGCGGCGTCGCTGGCCGGCCGCTCCCCGCCGGACCGGGGCGAGGGAGCCTTACGTGAGCTTTTCGTTGCGGAAGATTTTTCTGGTTTGGCCCGGGGGGCGCGGCGGTCAGGCATCGAGGTACCCGGCCAGCCCGTGACGCCCGCCTTCCCGGCCGAACCCCGACTCCTGGTAACCGCCGAACGGGCTGGCCGGGTCGAACCGGTTGTAGGTGTTGGCCCAGATCACCCCGGCGCGCAGGCGCTGCGCCATCCAGAAGATCCGGCTGCCCTTCTCGGTCCAGATCCCGGCGGACAGCCCGTACGGGGTGTTGTTCGCCTTGGCCACGGCTTCCTCCGGGGTGCGGAACGTGAGCACGGACAGCACCGGCCCGAAGATTTCCTCCTGGGCGATCCGGTGCGCCTGGCTGACCCCGCTGAACACGGTGGGCGGGAACCAGTAGCCCCGGTCCGGCAGGGCGCAGGCCGGTGACCAGCGCTCCGCGCCCTCCTGCTCGCCGGCCGCGGACAGCTCGGTGATCTTGTCAAGCTGCTGGCGGGAGTTGATCGCGCCGATGTCGGTGTTCTTGTCCAGCGGGTCGCCCAGGCGCAGCGTGCCGAGCCGCCGCTTGAGCCGGTCCAGCACGGTATCCGCGACCGACTCCTGGACCAGCAGCCGGGAGCCCGCGCAGCAGACGTGGCCCTGGTTGAAGAAGATGCCATTGACGATGCCCTCGACCGCCTGGTCCAGCGGTGCGTCGTCGAAGACCACGTTCGCGGCCTTGCCGCCGAGTTCCAGGGTGAGCCGGGTGCCCGTGCCCGCCAGCGCGCGCTGGATCTCCTTGCCAACCTCGGTGGAGCCGGTGAACGCGACCTTGTCCACGCCGGGGTGCGCGACCAGGGCCCGGCCGGTCGCGCCGTCGCCGGTCAGGATGTTCACCGTGCCGGGCGGCAGGCCCGCTTCCTGGATGACCTCGGCCAGCAGCAGCGCGGTCAGCGGCGTGGTCTCGGCCGGCTTGAGCACGCACGTGTTGCCGGCCGCCAGCGCCGGGGCCAGCTTCCAGGCCGCCATCAGCAGCGGGAAGTTCCACGGGATGACCTGGCCGGCCACCCCGAGCGGCCGCGGGTCAGGGCCGAACCCGGCGTGGGCCAGCTTGTCCGCCCAGCCCGCGTAGTAGAAGAAGTGCGCGGCGGCCAGCGGGATGTCCACGTCCCGCGATTCCCTGATCGGCTTGCCGTTGTCCAGGCTTTCCAGCACCGCGAACTCGCGGGCCCGCTCCTGGATGACCCGGGCGACCCGGTACAGGTACTTGGCCCGGTCACGGCCCGGGGTGGCGCCCCAGGGCCCGCCGTAGGCCGCGCGGGCCGCGGCGACCGCCCGGTCCACGTCCGGCTCCCCGGCCTGCGCCACCTCGGCGAGGGGCTGCTCGGTGGCCGGGTTCAGCGTGGCGAAGTACTCGCCGGCCGCGGGCGGGACGAACTCGCCGCCGATGAACAGCCCGTAGCGGGGGGCGATCGACACCACGTCCGCGGACTCGGGCGCCGGGGCGTAATCCCAGTCCGGAGTGGCCAGGGGTGAGGTGGCGACCATGGCGTTAACCTACCTCGCCGCGGGCGGCCGGGGCCCGGGCTGGCTCACCGGCCCGCCGACCGGGCGGGCTGCGGGCCGGCCGGGCGGGCCAGCTGCTCGGCCAGCGCGTCCAGGGCCGGGAGCGCCGCGATGAGCACCTCCACCTGTTCCGCGGGCAGCCGGGCGGCCGACTCCGAGACCACCTGGGCCCGGGCGTTCTTGATGCGCTGGTGCATCCGCGCGCCTTCCGGGGTCGCCGCGACCTGCCAGGCGCGCAGGTCGGCGGGATCCGGCGTCCGCACGATCAGCTCCGCCGAGGTCAGGGCGCCTATCACCCGGGACAGCATGGTCGGGTTGAGCCCCTCGAGCTCGGCGAGCTGCGCCAGGCCCAGCGGACCCCGGGCCGCGATCAGGCCCAGCACGGAGGCCTGGGTGGGGGTGAGGCCCTCGGAGGTCGCGGACGCGTTGAGCCGGCGGGCGATCCTGCTGACCACGCCGCGCAGGTGGGTAGCCGACTCCACATCCAGCATCCGTGACCTCCCAGTGCGGGCCGGCCATCGCCGGGCCGGCCATCCCTCAGCCCGCCGTCGCGGGCTGGCATTGCTTGCTGGCAAGCAAGTCGCTTTAATGGTCTCATGGCCGCCAGGCAGCAATCCCCGCGCCCGTCGTCCGCCGGGACTTCACGACGACGCCGACGCCGACGCCCGGCCGGCGGCACGGCCGGTCATGGCCCGCTCTCGTGACACTCCGCCATGATGCCGACCCGCCATCACCGACCGCAAACCCCGCCGGGACGCCCGCCGGGTACGGCCGGCACAAGCGCCTCGTGTTCGCCTCGGTCTCGGTGGCCCTGTTCATGGTCGCGGTGGACCAGACGATCGTGGCCACCGCCCTGCCGTCGATCCAGGCCGACCTGCACACGCGGATCAACTGGGCCGGATGGACCATCACCGCGTACAGCCTGGCCCAGGTCCTGGCCATGCCGGTGGCGGGCCGGCTGAGCGACCAGTTCGGGCGCAAGACCATCTTCCTGTGCGCCGCGGCGGTGTTCACGATCGCCTCGCTGTGCTGCGGGCTCAGCAACTCCATCTACATGCTGATCGCGCTGCGCGGCGTGCAGGCCCTCGGCGGCGGCGCATTCATGCCGTCGGCCTCCGGCATCGTCGCCGATCAGTTCGGGCCGGACCGGGACCGGGCCCTCGCGATGTTCACCAGCATCCTGCCCATCGGCGGCATCGTCGGGCCCGTGCTGGGCGGGCTGTTCGTGACCTACTGGTCCTGGCGCGGGATCTTCCTCATCAACGTCCCGATCGGGGTGGCGCTGATCATCCTGTGCGCGGTGGTCATTCCCCGCAGCATCCGCCGGACCCGGGCGCCGGTGGACGTGGTGGGGGTGGCCCTGCTCGGCTCCATGCTCCTGGCCGTGATGTTCGGCTTCGCGTTCCTCGGCGCGGGGTCGTCCTCGGCCGGGTCGTGGTCGTTCCTGGTGCCGGAGGGTATAGGCATCGCGGCCGGGGTGCTGTTCGTGCGGCACATCCGGCGGCACGCGGACCCGTTCATCCCGGCCCAGCTACTGTACGGGCGCGGTTTCGGGGTCATGAACCTGATCAATTTCGTGTATGGCGGCGCGGTCCTGGGGCTGGCCGCCGTGGTGCCCCTGTACGCCGAGCTCCGGTACGGGCTGCGGCCGCTCGCCGCCGGCACGCTCCTGACCAGCCGCGCGGTCGGGATGATCGCCGTCGCCGGGATCGCCTCTATGGCCCTGCGGCGCACCGGGTCCCGGCGGCCCATGATCATCGGATTCAGCGTGATCGCGCTGGGCCTGGTGCTGCTGTGGCTGCCGCCGCATCTGGTGGGGCCCTACGGGTGGCTGGCGGTCGCGGCCGGGCTGACCGGGCTGGGCATGGGCATGGCCGTCCCCGCGACCAACAACGCCACGCTGCAGCTCGCGCCGGATCAGGTGGCCGCGATCACCGGGTTGCGGGGCATGTTCCGCCAGTCCGGTTCGATCCTGACCATCTCCGCGACGACCGCGCTGCTCGCGACGGCCCACGATCCGGCGGTCGCGCAGAGCCGCGTCTTCCTGGTGTTCGCGGTCCTCATGGTGGCGCTGATCCCGCTGATCCTCGTGGTGCCTGATCATCACGGCCAGTGGTGAGGGCCGGTGGTGAGGGCCGGTGGCGAGGGGGGACGGCGGCGGACGACACGCCGATTTGCCCGGGTGACCGTCTCGGGCGGCTGGGGGATCCCGGCCGGGAGTCAGGTGATGACGTCGTCCACGGTGACGTTCACGGTGACGTCCTGGAGGCCGACCTTGCGGCGGAGCTCGGCTACGGCCCGCTGCTGGACCTGGCGGGCCACCGCGTCCACCGGGTCCCCGTACCGGACCGCGATCGCGAGATCCACCACCGCGGTGCGGCCCAGGACGCCGACGGCCGCGTGGGGGTGACGGTGCCGCAGGGTGGCCCGCTCAGCCAGGCCGGCCATCTGGCTGTGGGTGCTGCGGCCGAAGGCGACCCGGACCCCGGCGACATCCTGGGCGGCCTCGCGGGCGAGCCTGGCCACCACGCGGGCCGCGATGCGAATGGCTCCGCCGTCATCGAGCTGCAGGGTGTACCAGACGTCCGCGACGAGCTTGCGGATCTGGCTCGCCACCGCGCTCTTCAGGGCGGCGGGCACGGCGACCTGCTCGGCGGCCAGGCTGCGGACGGGTTGCCAGATCCGGCCGAATTCACGCAGTGCGGCCTGGCAGTAGAGGCAGTCCCGCTGGTGGCTGGTGAACTGGCTCGCGTACCCGTCGGCCGCCTGCCCGAGTAGCTCATCGACGTCGGTGCCGCAGGCCAGGTGCTGATTCGCCCCGCTCAGCAGCAGACTGACGTCGTGGATCGGCTCGCCTGGATCGCTCATCTGGTTCACCTCCACTCCGCGAGCGTCTTACTCAGTGTGCGCCTGCCCCGGAACAGGTGGCTACGCACGGCCGGGATGCTGCTTCCGGTGATGCGGGCTACCTCACCGTTGGACAGTCCCTCGAAATGATGCAGGACGATGGCGACCCGCTGCGGCGGCGGCAGGGCGGTCACGGCGGCGGTGACGGCGTCCACGGTCAGGTCGCGTTCCGTGTGCTGGCCGGGCTCGCCGCCCGCGGCGCTGACGTCGCCGAGCAGGTCGAGGGATTCAGTGACCCTTGTCCGGGTGATCCGGTTCAGCGCCCGGCGGGTGACGATCTGGTACAGCCAGGTGGGGAAGCTGGAATGTCCCCGGAAGCCGGGCAGCTGCTGCCACGCGGTAACCAGCGCTTCCTGGGCGACGTCCTCAGCGTCGTGATGGTTGCCGAGCAGACGCAGCGCGACCCGGTAGGCCAGCCCGCCATGCCGGTCAACGAGTTCGGCGTAGGCGTCGACATAACCCTCCTGGGCCCGGCGCACCAGGTAGTCGTCACTGACATCTGATCCCACCGTCCCTCCCCCGAGCTTGAGAAACCCCCACCCGGCGCTGGATCCGGGTCTTCGCTGGGGCGTGAGCTTCCCGGGGATCGGGAAAAGATGTGCGACGTTTCCGGCTGGCACGTGTCTAACCATGCAGAGGCGGCCGAATACAACCGAGGCCGCCCGATGCGGCCGGTACCCCCACCGCTTCTCCCGTCTCGACAGAGAGATCACTTCCTGATGACTCAGACCAGCTCCGCACCGCCGGCCAGGCCGGCCACCCGGGTGACTGACGCCGCCCCGGCCGGCACCGAACGGATGACGACCGACGATGGCAAGATCAGCGTGGCCCAGGGCGTGGTGCAGAAGATCGCCGGGATCGCCTGCCGCGAGATCAGCGGCGTGCACGCGATGGGCGCGTCCACCAGCCGCGCGTTCGGCGCGGTCCGCGAGCGCATCCCGGGCAGCTCGGGGCCGAACGTGGCTCAGGGCGTGGGTGTGGAGGTCGGGGAGACCCAGGCCGCGATCGACCTGGACATCGTCGTGGAGTACGGCGTCAGCATCGCTGACCTGGGCCGGAGCATCCAGCGCAACGTCAAGCAAGCCGTGGAGCGCATGACCGGCCTGGATGTCGTCGAGGTCAACGTGAACGTCGACGACCTCTACATGCCGGACAGCGGCGGCGACCAGGATGACGCGCCCTCGCGCGTGTCATGACCGGGCGGGTTCCTCTCGCGGGAAATCCTCAGGTGCCGCCCGCGGACAGCGGCGCGGTCCCTGCCCGGGGAAACGCCGGGGGGCCGGCTGTGGCGGACGGCGTCGATCTCGATGCCGTGGCCGCGGCGGCCCGCAGCTGCCCGGCCATCGATGACCTCACCCCGGGTGCCTGGGGTGGCGTGGTCTCCTACCTGCCGGGACGGCAGGTAGCGGGGGTGCGGGTAGCCTCCGACCACGTGGTGATCTCCGTCCGCGGCCGGTGGGGGACCCCGGTCAGCGAGATGGCCCGCCAGGTCCGCAGCGCGGTCATGCCGCTGGTCGCGCCGCGGCGGGTCGACCTGGTGGTGGCCGACCTGACCGGCGCTCCTGGCGACGCCCCCGCTGGCGGCCAGCGTGAGGAGGTGGGCTCGTGGACGACGAGGAGTCCCGGCGCCGGGCCCGGCGCGAGTTCATCCGCACCCATCACCCCGACCGCGGCGGCGACCCGGACGCGTTCGCGGCTGGACTCGCCGCCTATGAGCGGATCCCCGCTGGTGCCCCAGCCGCCCGGGTAGTGGTCGTCCCGGACACGCCCGTGCTGGTGAGCCTCCTGGCCACGGTGCTGCGCCGGATGGGCTGGCGGCGCCCGCCACGGCGGGTCAGGTAACCACCTCGTTAGCTTCTGAATGTGAGATGACATGACACGTACCACTGCGATCGGAATCGTGGTCGGCCTCGCCCTCGGCCTGGCCCTGGTGTTCGGCAACTTCGGGGACATGCTCATCGTGGCCCTGTTCGCCGCGATCGGCTTCGTCGTGGCCAAGGTCCTGGACGGCGAGCTGGACCTCGGCCCCTACCTGTCGCGCCGCCGCGATAGCCGATGACGGCCAGCACGGCCGTCCTGCCTGCGGTAGCCCGCTCCCGGCCCGGGCGCACCGAGCTGGGGATGATCAGCATCAATGACCGGGTGGTGGAGAAGATGGCGGCCCGGGCCGCCATCGAGATCCCGGATGCCGGCGCGGCAGCGTCCCGGTTCCTGGGCCGGTCAATGGCCGGCGCTTCGGCCCTCGGCGCCCGCCAGACGAGCCTGACCGGCTTGCCGAAAACCTCGGCCGACGTCGACGGCTCCCGGGTCATCCTGGACCTGTCGATCAGCGTGCGCTGGCCGGCGTCCGTCCCCGAGGTCACTGACGCGGTTCGTGAGCACGTCCGCAGCCGGGTCGGCGAGCTGACCGGCCTGACCGTGACCGAGGTGTCCATCTCAGTCACGGCCCTGGTCACCCAGCTGCCCGCGCCGCCCCGGGTGCACTGACGGGAGCGAGGACAAAACTATGAGACTTGCCAATCGCGTCCTGGCCGCCCTGCTGAGCCTGGCGCTGATCGTCGTGAGCGTGCTGCTGATTGCCGAGGTCATCGCCGACCGGGCGAGTCACCGCGCGGCGATCGTGCACTGGCGCGGGGCCTATCACTGGGCTCAGCTCACCACCTGGAACGCAGGCAGCATCCGGGTGATCTGCGGGATCCTGATCCTGGCCGGGCTGGTGCTGCTGATCGCCGAGCTGAAGCCGGCCCGGGTGTCCCGGCTCGCCGCCGACCCCGCCGAGGCTGGCGCCGACGCCATTGACACCGCCTACACGCGCCGGGGTCTCGCCGCGGCCATCCGGTCGGCGGTCACGGCGGTGGATGGAGTGCGGAGCACCGCCGTAAAGGTAAGGCGCCGCAAGGTGAAGATTGCTGCGATCGCCTCGGCCCAGGACCGGGCCGCCGCGCGCAGCCTGCACGATCCCATCGCGGACGCTGCCCGTCAGCGGCTCACGGCATTGAAGCTGCGCCGGCCACCGACGGTGGCCGTCCGGGTCTCCCCCAGGAGTCGCTGATGCACGCCGACCGCACCAACCGCGCCATGCTGCTGC
Organism: Actinomycetes bacterium; assembly: GCA_025964635.1. Classification (GTDB taxonomy): domain Bacteria; phylum Actinomycetota; class Actinomycetes; order Streptosporangiales; family Streptosporangiaceae; genus RYN-230. The sequence goes on from JAOPYP010000383.1 coordinate 10,506, forward strand.
TGTTCGCAGTGCTGCTGATCGCCGTCGGCCTCGACGCAGGCGCCGCATCCATCGGCGTGTACGGAACCGCCACCGCGCACAGCCACCTCATGGCCAACCCGACCGGGCATTTCATCGGCGTCAACGGTGTCTGGCTGTGGCCCGTCGCCGCGGTGGCCGCGCTGATCGTCGCCCTGCTCGCGCTGCGCTGGCTGATCGCTCTGCTTTTCTCGACTGACCGCTCCGGTGAGGTGCGCATCCGCTCGGGCAGCGGTGCGGGCCGCACCAGCCTGGCCGACGGGGCGCTGACCGATGCAGTGGTGGAGGAGATCGAAGGCTACCGGGGCGTGAATACGGCGCGGGCCCGGCTGATCGGCGACCGGGAGGATCCCGAGCTTGTGGTCACGGCCGCGCTGGAGGAAACCGCTGACTTCACTGCGCTGCGGCAGCGCATCGAGACGGAAGCCCTGACCCACGCCCGGCAGGCGCTGGGCAACATGTCGCTGCCGGCCCAGCTGGATCTGACCATCACGACGAGGCGCTCCGCGCGGGTCGTCTAGGGCGTGTCCCGTAGATCTTGGGGGGCCTTTCCGTTTGGATTGCGTCCGTGGAGGATGAACGGCTGAAGCGGCATGACCTGAGTGATGCGGAGTGGGCGCGGCTGGCGCCGTTGCTGCCTGGGCATCCGCGGCAGGGGCACCGGTGGAATGATCACCGGCTGGTGATCGACGGGATCTTCTTCCGCACCCGGGCGGGGTGCCCGTGGCGGGACCTGCCGGAGCGGTTCGGGAATTGGAAGACCGTGTATAACCGGCATCGCCGCTGGTCAGGCGACGGGACGTGGGAGAAGATCCTGGACCGGCTCCGCGCTGGGTGTGACGGGGCCGAAGGGCGGGCGTGGACGGTCGCGGCAGATGCGACGGTCGTCCGGGCGCACCAGCACGCGGCCGGGGCGCGGCACCAGCCGCCGGCCGGCGTTGACCCGGCGCGGCTGGCGCCCGCGGTGCTGAGCGCTCCGGTGCGCATCAGGGGCTGAACCAAATTACAAGGACCGGGAGACATTAGGCCGGTCCCGCGGCGGGCTGACCACGAAGATTCACCTGCTCGCCGATTCCGGCCGCCGGCCGCTGGCCCGGGTGACCAGCTCCGGGCAGCGTCACGACTCGCTGGCCTTCGTCCCGCTCATGGACCGGCTGGCGATCAGCCGCCGGGGCCGGGGCCGGCGCAGGACCAGGCCCGGGCGGGTCCTGGGCGACAAGGCGTACTCCAGCACCGCAATCCGCTCTCACCTGCGAAGACGGGGTATCAAGGCGACCATCCCCGAACCCTCCGGCCAAGTCCGCAACCGGCTCCGCCGCGGCAGTGCGGGTGGCCGGCCACCCGCGTTCGACCGTGCCGCGTACAAGGAACGCAACATCGCCGGGCGTGCCTTCTGCCAGCTTCGCCAGCACCGCGCCGTCGCCACCAGGTACGACAAACGCGACTTCGTCTGGCGTGGAACCGTCGATGTCGCCTCGATCAGGATCTGGCTCCGCCACCCTGTCCCATGATCTACGGGACACGCTCTAGTCAGCCCGGTCCGGCCGAACATCTAGCTTGAGGTGGCGGCCCGGGCCGCGGCCTGCAGCACGTGCTGCATCAGCACGGCGGTGGTGACCGGGCCGACCCCGCCCGGCACCGGGGTGAGCACCGAGGCGATCCCGGTAACGGCGGCGGCGTCCACGTCGCCCACCAGCTTCCCGCCGTCCGTGGGGCTGGTGCCCACGTCGATGACCACGGCCGCCGGGCGGATGTGCTCCGCCCCGATCAGCTTCGGCTGGCCGGCCGCCACGACCAGGACCTCCGCCTCCCGGCAGACCGCCCGGAGATCCTGGGTCCGGGAGTGTGCGATGGTGACCGTGGCGTGCTCGGCGAGCAGCAGCAGCGCCGCGGGCTTGCCCACCACCGTGGACCGGCCGACCACGACCGCGCGGCGCCCGCTCAGCGGGATCCGCTCGTGCCGGAGGATGGCCAGCACGGCCGCGGCGGTGGCGGGGGCGAAGACGGCCGGGAACCCGGCCGCCAGCCCGCCCAGCGAGGCCGGGTTCGCCCCGTCGACGTCCTTGCCGACCGGGATCACCCCGCCCACGCTGGGGAGATCCACTCCGGCCGGCAACGGGGTCTGGCAGATGACGCCGTGCACCGCCGGGTCCAGGGACAGTTCCGCGAGACGGCCCGCGATCTGCTCCGACCTGAGTGGCCCGCCCATCCGGTGGACCTGGCAGGCGACGCCGGTCCGGGCGGCGGACCGCTGAATGGACCGCACGTACCAGGCCGCGCCCGCGTCGTCTGTGGGGACCAGGACCGCCAGGGTGGGGGTGATCCCGCGGCTGCGCAGGACGTCGGCCGCCGCGGCGGCCGCCGTGGCCATGGTCACGGCGATCGTCCTGCCGTCCACGAGGTGGGTCACCGCGCGTCTCCCGATCTGGTTAAGAGAAGTGGACCACGGGTAGGGCAGCCTGCCATGGGAGATGTGACAGTGCGTGTGAACGGCACGCCGCATTCGCTGGATGTCGACTCTCGCATGTCGCTGCTGGACCTGCTCCGTGAGCGCCTCGGGCTGACCGGCACTAAAAAGGGCTGCGATCACGGGCAGTGCGGCGCGTGCACGGTGCTGATCGACGGCCGCCGCGCCGTCTCCTGCCTGGCCCTGGCTGTCGCGCAGGATGGCGCGGACGTGACGACGGTCGAGGGCCTGGCCGCAGACGGGGCGCTGCATCCGCTGCAGGCCGCGTTCATCGAGCGGGACGCGTTCCAGTGCGGGTACTGCACCCCGGGCCAGCTCTGCTCGGCCGCCGGGATGCTCGGCGAGGCCGGGCCCAGCGTGGTCACCGAGGACCTGACCGCGGACCCGCCGCTGTCCGCCGCGGAGATCCGGGAACGGATGAGCGGGAACCTGTGCCGGTGCGGCGCGTACGTGAACATCGTCGCGGCGATCGGCGACGTCGCGGCGGCGGGCGGCGCCGCGGACATGGCCACGGCCGTGACCGGGACAGCCCGGTGAAGCCGTTCGAGTACACGCGGGCCCGCGACGCGGGCGACGCGGTCGCCCGGTTCCGGGCCGGCGCCATGTACCTCGGCGGCGGAACCAACCTGGTCGACCTGATGCGGCTCGGCGTGGCGGAGCCGGATCACCTAGTCGACGTCAGCCGGGTCGGCGGTGACCGGATCGAGCCGGGCGGGGACGGCCTGCTGATCGGCGCGGGGGTCCGCAACAGCGACCTGGCCGCCCACCCGGTGGTCCGCGAGCGCTACCCGATGCTGGCCCGGGCCGTGCTGGCCGGCGCGTCGGGCCAGGTCAGGAACATGGCCACGATCGGCGGGAACCTGCTGCAGCGCACCCGCTGTCCCTATTTCCAGGACGTGTCCAAGCCGTGTAACAAGCGGCAGCCCGGCTCGGGCTGCCCGGCGGTCGCCGGTGACCACCGCAACCTGGCCATCCTCGGGCACTCCGCAGGCCTGGAGGCCGCGGCGCAGTGCGTGGCCACCCACCCGTCGGACATGGCGGTGGCGCTCGCCGCGCTGGACGCGCAGGTGCACGTCACCGGGCCGGACGGCAGCCGCGTGGTGCCCATGCCGGGCCTGCACCGGCTGCCCGGCGACGAGCCGGACCGGGACACCGTGCTGAGACCCGGAGACCTGATCACCGCGGTGGAACTGCCGCCCCCGCCTCCCGGCCGGTCCACCTACCGCAAGGTGCGCGAGCGCGCCTCGTTCGCGTTCGCGCTCGTCTCACTGGCTGCCGTGCTGGACGTCGGCCGCGACGGGACAGTCCGCGGCTGCCGGCTGGCCCTCGGCGGGGTGGCGCACACGCCCTGGCGGGCGGCCCGCGCCGAGCGGGCCCTGACCGGGGCGCCGGCCACGGCGGAGGAGTTCACCCGGGCCGCCGGCGCCGAGCTGGCCGAGGCGCAACCGCTGCCCCGCAACGGCTACAAGGTGACGCTGGCCCGCAACCTGATCGTCGCCACGCTGCAGGAGCTGCTGCCGTGAACCGGATCGAGGGACGCGACAAGGTCACCGGGCGGGCCCGGTACGCCTACGAATACCCAGCCGACGGCGTCGCGTACGCCTATGCAGTGCAGTCGGGCGTGGCCCGGGGCCGGATTGCCTCGGTTGACGCGCTCGGCGTGCTCGCGATGCCCGGCGTGCTCGCTGTGCTGTCCTGCGCCGAGCCGCCCGCGCTGAGCGCCGACGCGAGCCCTGAGCTGGCCTTGTTCCAGACCCGGGACGTCGCCTACCGCGGGCAGATCGTGGCCGGGATCGTGGCCGAGACGCTGGAGGCGGCCCGGGCCGCCGAGCGGGAACTGCGGATCAGCTACGAGGCTGAGCCGCACGACGTCCGGCTGCGGCCGGATCACCCGGGCCTGTACGCGCCGGACAAGGTCAACCCCAACTTTCCCACCGACACCGAGAAAGGCGACGTGAACGCCGGGCTGGCCGCCGCCGCGGTATCCATCGACGCCACCTACGCCACCCCGACGCAGCACAACAACCCGATGGAACCCCATGCCGCGATGGCGGTCTGGGACGCCGGCGGCGCGCTGACCGTCTACGACTCCACCCAGGGCGCGTCCGCCGACCGGGACATGATCGCGGCGGCGCTCGGCCTGGCCCCGGAGCGGGTCCGGGTGGTCTCCCCGCACGTCGGCGGCGGCTTCGGGTCCAAGGGCACCACCCGGCCGCACGCGATCCTGGCCGCGCTCGCGGCGCGCGCCGCCGGCCGCCCGGTGAAGGTGGCGCTGACCCGGCAGCAGATGTTCGACGTCACCGGGTACCGGACCCCGACGATCCAGCGGCTGCGGCTCGGCGCGGACCCGGAGGGCCGGCTGACCGCGCTCGTGCACGACGTGATCGAGCAGAGCTCCACCCTGGTCGAGTTCGCCGAGCAGACCGCCACTCCCTCCCGGGTCATGTACGCGGCGCCCGCGCTGCGGACCACGCACCGGCTGGTGCGGCTCGATGTGCCCACCCCGTCCTGGATGCGGGCGCCCGGGGAGTGCCCCGGGATGTTCGCGCTCGAGTCGGCTATGGACGAGCTGGCGATCGCCGCCGGCCTCGATCCCGTCGAACTGCGGGTGCGGAACGAGCCGGACACCGAACCAGAGAGCGGCCTGCCGTTCAGTTCCCGGAACCTGGTCGGCTGCCTGCGCGAGGGGGCCCGCCGGTTCGGCTGGGACCACCGCGACCCGCGGCCGGGACTCCGGCAGGAGGGCCGGTGGCTGATCGGTACTGGCATGGCCGCGTCTACCTACCCGGCCCGGCGCCGGCCGTCCCAGGCGACGGCGGCCACGGCGGACGGCGGTTTCGTGGTCCGGATCGCCGCCGCTGACATCGGCACCGGGGCCCGCACCGCGCTGACCCGGATCGCGGCGCAGGCCCTGGACACCTCCGCCGACCGGGTCCGGGTGGAGCTGGGCGACAGCGCGCTGCCCACGGCGTCCCTGGCGGGTGGCTCGATGGGCACTAGCTCGTGGGGGTCGGCGGTCGTGAAGGCGTGTGAGGCCATGCTCAAGGACGGCCACAGCGGCCGCGCCGACACCACGGAGGACGTGAAGGGCGACACCGGCTTCGCCCGGCACGCGTTCGGCGCCCAGTTCGCGGAGGTCTGGGTGGATCCGGCGACCGGCGAGGTGCGGGTGCCGCGGCTGCTCGGCGTGTTCGCGGTCGGCCGGGTCATCGATGAGACGCTCGCCCGGTCCCAGTTGATCGGCGGCATGACCATGGGGCTGGGTATGGCGCTGATGGAGGAGACCGAGATGGACGAGGAGGCCGGCGGCTTCCTCAACCGCGACCTGGCCCAGTACCACGTGGCCGCCTGCGCGGACGTGCAGGACATCGATGCGATGTGGATCGACGAGGAAGACGGGCACCTCAACCCGATGGGCGCCAAGGGCATCGGCGAGATCGGCATCGTGGGCACGGCGGCGGCCGTGGCCAACGCCGTCTATCACGCCACCGGGCGCCGGATCCGCGACCTGCCGATCACCCCAGCGAAGATCCTCGACTAGCACCCCGAAGCTCCCTGGCTACCGCCGTGGGCCCGGTCAGCTGGCCGAGCGGTAGCGGTCCACGATCGCGGCCCGCAGCGCGGCCGCTGACACGCCGACCTCCTCCAGCATGGGGGGCACCAGCCCCCGGTTCGTGGCAAGCAGGCCGAGCGCGATGTGCTCGACGCCGATGCCGCTGTCGTGCCGGGCCACCGCCTCGCGGAGCGTGTTGTGCAGGCACTGCTTGGCCCCAGGGGTGAACGGGATGTGCCCGGCAGGCTGGTCACCGGTCGCCGCGTAGCGGCCTCCGGAGCCCGCACCTGCGGCTGGCACCATGTGCCGGGCCAGGCGCCGCCGGCGCCAGCGGCGCAGCCGGCCCCGGGCCGCCGGGCCGGAACGGCGGCGCACGGCCCGGCCAGCCTGGCTCAGGGCCTGCGCGCCGAACGACGCCTCGGTCCTGGCCCGCACGGCGTCGAGGTCGATCCCGATCGTGGCCAGCGCGTCCTGGTCGAGGTCGGCGAACAGGCCCGCCC
>JAOPYP010000390.1 GCA_025964635.1 Actinomycetes bacterium
GGCAGCCCGAGCCTGGCCGCCCCCTCCAGGACCCGGTGATCGCCACGTCACCCTGGGCCTGCGCGTGAAGCGTGCGGAGGTCATGCTGGCGTCCGTGGCCATCACGAGGCACGACCTTGAGCAGCGGCGGGCGCGCCGTCTCCCCGCCATGATCGCCGTTTCCTACCCGACGGCTCAGCCGCGGGCGGTCGCGCGGTCAGGCGATCGCCATCGGCCGGGTGGCCGCGGCGGCCGGCTGGGCGGGCCTGACCACCATCGAGGTCCACCCGGCACACAGGGACCGGGGACTGGCCCGCGCCGTGACGGCCGCCCTCGCCGCCCAGGCCAGCGCGAGCCGGCGGCCGTTAAGCCCGGGACCGTTTAGCCCGCTAGTGAGGGGCAGAAACGAGGGAGCATGACAGATGGCAGCGAGAGAGGAGACGTCATGGCTGTCTCGGCCTTTCAGGATTACCCGCTGGCCGATCGCGACCGGGAATGGGACGGCGGCGCAGCGGAAAAGCGGATCCGGGCGTGGGCCGGCGCGGAGGACCAGCCGAACGCGAAATACCGGGATGCGCACGTCTGGCACGACAGCGATAACGAGGACAATTTCACCGCCTACAAACTCCTGATCGCGGACGTCATCCAGGGCAAGGTCCGCGCCGTGCCGCGCGCCATCATGGCCGCGGGAAACGTGATGCAGGGCTCACGAGGCGGTGTCGACCTGCCTAAAAAGGACATAGACCGGGTAAAGAGTCATCTCGCCAGGTACTACCAGAAGATGGGCGAGGATGCTCCCTGGGAACGCGGCTAAGCACGTTTATCCGCGCCGGGGGGGGCAGGGTCTACCAGTAACTAGCCAGGGCCGGCCGACCGCGGCCGGCTCAGGAAGTGAGGTGGAACCATGACCGGCGCCAACATCGCCACCTGGCCCATCGCCCTGCTGATCGTGCTGGCTATCGTCGGGATCCCCCTGTGGATGACCCTCCGGCACCGGCACGCCGCTCCTGATTACCGCGAGGCCCGTGCGCACTACCGCGCCAAGCAGGCCGCGCCCAGCGCCAGCACAACCAGCGACTTCGTGCCAGCCGAGCCGGTTGCGGCCGTTGACGGGCTCGCCATCGTCCGCAAGACCCGGACCGCGGATGACGACGACATGGCCGTGCCTGCCCAGCGGCACTGGTAGCTGCCGCGCTCCGCGACTGGCCAGGCCCGGACCCCGACGGTCCGCCACCCGGCCAGGCCGGCTCCCGGGGATGGGGGCGTAGTCCCCCTCCCCGGGGGCGTGCTACTGCTGGCCGGGCTCGGGGACGGGGAAGACGCCCGCGGCGTGCCGCCGCGCGAGTTCCCGGTAGACCCGGGGGTTGGCCGCCACCCATTGCCCCGCTCCCCCGGTCACCGGCCCGGCCAGCCGGGCGGGTACGCCGACCGCGAGCATCCCCTCGGGGATCTCCATTCCGGGAGGCACGGTGGCGCCGGCCGCGACGAGAGCGCGCGGCCCCACGATGGCGCCATCCAGCACGGTGGCGCCGTTGCCGATCAGCGCCTCGGTGTGCACCACCGCGCCGTGGACCACGCAGAGATGCCCGATGGTGACCCCCTCGCCGACCTCGGTGACGGGATCGCGGCCGCCGTGCAGCACCGAGCCGTCCTGGACGTTGGCGCCGCGCCGCACCAGGATGGGCCCGAAGTCGGCCCGGAGCACGGCCCCGTACCAGATGGACGCCTCCGCCTCGACGCGCACGTCGCCCACCAGGGTGGCGGTCGGGGCGATCCAGGCCCCGGGGCTCACAGTGGGCGCGCGGCCCTCGAAAGAGAACAATGGCACCCGCCCATGATGCACCGCCCCTGCGATGCGGTACGACGCTGCCCGGGACGATCGCCGCGGCGTCCGGTGACTTATGCGGACGACCGCTGGCTGGAGGGGGAGACTGGCAGCTGTGGCATCAGCCGCGAGAACCATCAGGCCTGTCGTCGCCGGCCACCTGATCGCCGTCGCTCTCGCCACCCTGGGGCTGGTCTGCGCGTGCGCGGGCCAGCCGCAGCGGCATGCGGCGAGAGCAGCGACGCGGGACGTCCCGACCCTGCCGGCCGGGACCCCTGGCGGGACGCCCGCTGCCGGCACCCTCGGCACCTATCAGGTCGGCGAGCGGCAGGTGACCTTCGTCGAGCCGGCCCGCACCGGCCGGGCCGGCCAGAGCCTCGGCCAGCGCCCGCTGGTGACCCAGATCCGGTATCCGCTGGCGCAGCGGCCATCCGGACCGCAACCGGCACACGGCCCCTTCCCCCTGCTCCTGTTCGCCCCCGGGTTCATGCAATGCGGTGGCCCCTATGCGCGCCTGCTGCATGCCTGGGCCAGCGCCGGCTACGTGGTCGCGGTCGTGAACTTCCCGCGCACGGATTGTCATGCCGGTCCCGCAGCCTACGAACCAGACCTCGTGAACCAGCCCGCGGACATGTCCTTCGTGCTCAGCAGGCTGCTGGCGCTGAGCAAGAAGCCAGGTGATCTGTTCTCCGGCCTGCTGAATCGCCATCAGATCGCCGCCGCGGGCCAGTCCGACGGCGGCGACACGGTCGCTGCCCTCGCGGCCAACGCCTGCTGCAGCGACCGCAGGCTCGGCGCCGCGGCGGTGCTCTCGGGCGCGGAGTGGCCCCCGATGCCCGGCCGGTACTTCCCGCGCGGGGCACCGCCGATGCTGTTCGTGCAGGGCAGCGCAGATCCGGTCAACCCGCCGCAGGCGAGCCTCCAGCTGTATCGCGCCGATCGGGCCGGCGGCCGCTACTACCTCGACCTGTTTGGCGCGAACCACATGACCCCCTACGTGGGAAGCAACCCGGAGGAGCAGCTCGTGGCCCGGGTAACCCTGGCCTTCTTCGACCGCTACGTGCTCGGCGAGGCCGGCGCCCTGGCCACGATGCGACGGGATGGCAACGTCCGGGGTAACGCCGCTCTGGTGAGCGGAAACCGGCTCCCGCCCTGACCGAGGGGCCGTGCCTCAGATGCCACCCATGAATGGGCTCATCCGGCGGGGCGGGCCGACATCGTGACGAAGTCGCGCGCCCACGAGGGCGCGAAGAACGTCCACGGGCCCTGCATGGTCGAGGAGAGCAGGTTGCTGCCATTCGACGGCGCGGCGAGCCCGCCCGCGGCCCGGGGGTGGTAGCTGACAAAGACCGTCCAGGAAGGGTTGATGTCGAGCTGCATGCCGCGGACGACCCCGGCGCGCACGAGAAGCTGGGCGAGCTGGAGAGGGTCCAGAGCCGGGCCGGTGGCATAGACCAGGGCGCCGTTGGCGGTGACGCCCACGCCAGAGCGCCACTGGTGCTCGATGCCGGGGACCGAGGCCGCGCACGACGCCGCGCCACACGTCGCCCCCCAAGCCTGCCAGTGGGTGCTCGCGGCTTTCCGTGTCGGCCGGCCACCGGCGACGAGCGGCACGAGATTCTGGCGGACCCCCACCACGTCCGGGGTCATGATCACGTCACGGCCCCAGGCGCCGACGTTGACGCTCCCGTCGGCCTTGATCACCAGCGAGGCGGCCCCCCGCCGCAGCGGAACGATGACGCGGCCCTGCGTGTAGTAGCCACCGCCCGCCTGGTTCATCATGAACCCGCCGTTGAACGCCGCCACCACCGAGGCCGCCTGCGCCGGCCTGATCGGCGCGGTGTAGCGGTACGGCCCACCGCCGGGGCTCCTCGAGCCCGAGTACAGCCGGGCGGACAGCAGGCGGGTATCCATCCACGAGATACCCGCCGCCTGGCTGCCCCCAGGCGGGATGAGCGTGGTCTCGTAGACCGCCGGCCCACCATGGACCGGCCGGCCGGCCGGACGCCAGGCCCCCTCACCCGCGGCCCGGGGCCTGCCGAACGGGGCAGTGCGGCGGGGGCAGGCAACGGCGCGACAGGGGCGCCGCCCTGCGGGCTGGAGCCGGCCGGATCCACGCTGCCCGACGTGGCGGGATGCGGAGACGGCGCGGTCGTGGCCGGCGGCGGCGCCGCCGGGGTGCTCCCACGTCCTGAGGGAAGGACGGCTGGGGTGCCGGTGCTGCATGATGCCAGCGCCACGCCGGACAGCAGCCACACGCACACCAGGGTCCTCACGCCGGGACGAAACTGGGCGGTGCTCACCCCACCACGCTAAAGGCCCCCGCGCATCCAGCGCATGCTGGCCGGGTCAAGGCCAGCCACCTCTATTCCGGGGGCGGGTGGCGCGCTGCGTCCCAGGATGGACGCGACGGCGAGTCACGAGGGCCGCCGGATATTGGCGGCTTTATCACCCGGGATATGACACGCCGTGCGGATTCTGGGGCCTCATTCCGGGGTCTTGCGTTCACGCCGAGTTACCTTAGGAATTGTGTTCGCCTACGCAGTTTCATCCTGGCCGGTGGAGCTTGTCCGATTCGGCGCCGCACGACGGAGCACGCCCACGGCCACAACCCGCCCGCGGTGGTGGCATGACCTCTCCGGATGACGCCTGCAAGCCCGAGGCGGCCCTGTTCGATGACGTAGGGCCCGATCATGCGGGCAGCGTGCTGTGCCGCCTCCTCATCAGCCACCCTGACGTCGTCGACATCGAGATCCTCGGCCAGACCGAGATAGTGGAGGGAATCACCTCGTACTCGCTGGGTGTGCTGCTGCCCGGGGGCCGGGAACTCTACATCGACGTAGAGGACGCGCCCGCGGCCCCGCCCGGTGCCGCGGGAGCGCCGCGCGCCCCGGCCCCACCGGGGGCCGTGGGGCCGTAAGCAGGAGACGGGCCAGCCGGGAACGGGTCGGGGGTGGCGCGTTCGATGGCCGGCCAGCCAACGTCCGCGTCGTGCTCGGCCCGCTCAGCCCGTCCGCCGCCGCGCAGCCCGAACAGCCGCTTGGAGAACAGCAGGTAGGCGACGATGGCCAGGTTGATGACGAGGGTGAGCACCTTCAGCGCGGTCACGCTCCTGGTCAGCTCGTAGATTTCGTACGGCACGAACACCGCCGTCGCCACGAACGTCAGGTACTCGGCCCAGCGGCGGCCCTGCCACAGCCCGATCGCCTCGACTCCCTCCAGGACCGCATACGCGGCGATAGCGGTCCCCACCAGGTAGAGGTTCCTGATGCTGATCGCGAACAGCCTCTGCAGATCGTGCACGACGCCGTGGCGGCTGCTGGCGATCGGGCCGCCAACGCCGCCCTGCAGGTCGCGGAGGATGCGGGTGAAGTCCGCGTTCAGCGCGGCCTTGTTGCCGGCGAACAGGAACACGGCGGCGGCGAGCGCGGACAGGATCAGGAAATGCAGCGCCCGGTCGATGGCGATCAGCCGGAGGACGTAGCGGTCGCGCAGCGGCCGGCCGCGCAGCGGGAGGGTGACCTCCTCCCGGGACGGCGGGTACCGCCGGGCCGGCCGGCCTGGAGGCCTCAGCACCACCCAGGAGTCGCAGCGCAGGCAGCGGTACCACCGCAGGCCGCCCGAATCCCGGGCGAAGAGGTGGTCGCCGGGGCGGAGCTCGGCCGCGTCGGTGCCGAGCAGCTCGTGGCCGTGCAGACCGCAGCCGATGAGCTCGTAGCGGAGCTTGGGGCGGTACCGCCGCGGCTGCTCGGTGCCCGGCGGGGCCGTCGGCGCGGAGACCTCCGCCGGTGCCGGCGCAGCCCCAGACGCCGGGGCGGGCCCCGGCTCGGACGCCTCCTCCGGCCGGGACGCGGCTCCGGCCGCGGACGCCGCCCCCGATCCTGGTGCCGGGCCCTCGGTGCTCATATCTGCGTGCTACCCGCCGGCGTGGCCGATTACAAGCACCGCCACGCGGCTCCTGCCGAAGCCTCACGGGTCAGGTGCGGACGGCGCCTGCTGGCAGGTGCACTCCGGTCAGCCGCTCGGCCGCCACCCAGAGGCGGGCCGCGGCCGCCGTGTCACGGGCCCGGCGCGGCGGCCGGACGAAGGTGGCCGGGCCAACCAGCCCGAAAGTCCCGCCTGGGCCGTAGTACCCGCCAGACACGGCGGACGGGCTGGTGGCCGCGTACAGCAACGGCTCCGTGCCGGGCCCGACATCCTGCGACGGGAGGAAGTGCATGCTGTTGAACAGGGTCCGCTTCGGCGTGTCGCGGCCCAGGCTGGCCCCGGCAGTCTGCAGGTTCGTGCGTGTGTACCCCGGGTGCGCCGCGACGCTCATCAGGGTCCAGTCACGCTCGACCGCGACGGCGGCGAGGTGCAGGGTCATCATCAGGTCCGCCAGCTTGGACTGGGCGTAGGAAAAGTTCGCGCTGTAACGGCGTTCCCATTGCAGATCGTCAAAGTGGATCCGGCCGAAGTTCGCGGTGCCGCTGCTCATGGTGACCACCCGCGGTGCCGGGGCGGCGAGTACCAGCGGCAGCAGCCGGACGGTCAGCGCGAACGGGCCCAGGAAGTTGCTGCCGAACTGGAGCTCGAAACCGTCGGCGGTGGTCATCCGGGTCGGTGGCGCCATCACGCCGGCGTTGTTGATAAGTGTGTCGACCGGGGTGCCATCGGCGAGGAGGCGGTCGCTGAACTCGCGGACCGACGCCAGGTCGGCCAGGTCGATGCGGCGGACCTCGAGCTGGGCGTGCGGGTGGCGGGCCTGGATCTCGGCCCGGGCCTGCTCGCCCTTGGCCACCGTGCGGACAGCCATGATGACGTGCGCGCCCGACTCAGCCAGCCGCCGGGCGGCCTCTTTGCCGGTGCCGCTGTTGGCGCCGGTGACGATGACGCGCCTGCCGGACTGATCCGGGACCATGACCATGATGAGGTTCCTTCCGGGCGGTGCCAAACCATCGGACAGACCATCGGTCTGTTATTCGGCAAATCTAGCAGACCGATGGTCTGTACACAAGGAACCACTGGTCTGTAAAGTGTGGCCGTGACCACCTTCCAGCGTGCCCGCAGCGAGGAGCAGCGGGAGGTACGCCGCCGGGCGATTCTCGACGCCGCCGCGGCGATGCTGGCCGAGATGCCGGTCGCCCAGGTAACGCTCAACGAGCTCAGCCGGCGGGTGGGCCTGGCCAAGTCCAATGTGCTGCGCTACTTCGAATCCCGCGAGGCCGTGCTGCTGGAACTGCTGGACTCGGCATGGCAGGAATGGCTGACCGGGCTCGGGACGGACCTGGACGGCGCGATCGACGCTGCCGCACTCCCGGCCGACCAGGGCGACCAGCTGGCCGCCGTGCTGGCGGCGTCGCTGGCGGGCCGGCCCGTGCTGTGTGACCTGCTCAGCGCGCAGGCCGCGGTGCTGGAACGGAACGTTTCCCCCCAGGTCGCCATGACCTACAAGCGGGCGGCGCTGGCCGACGTGACGCGGCTGGCCCGGCTCATCCACGGCTACCTGGGTGAGCTCGGGGACCACGACGCGGAGCGGCTCGCCGCCGGCGCGGTCCTGGTGGCCGGCGCGTTGTGGGCGCACGCCCAGCCGTCGGCGGCCGTGCTCGCGGCCTACGAGGCCGATCCGGCTCTGGCCGTCATGCGGACCGACTTCACCGCCACCATGCGCGAGGTGCTCGAGGTGCTCATCGCCGGCCTGCTGGCCCGCTCCTCGCGCTAGTCCCGCCGGCCGCTCACGGCGGCTCGAGCGGTGCCCCGGATACGGGGCGGGCGCCAGGTAAAGCAGTTGCCTTGGAGGTCACAGGTCTGCTGAACTCACGGGAGACCGCCGAGACACCAGGAGAGCGTCATGCGCGCAGCGTTCATGTCCAGCCAGAAGGGGACGGTTGCCTGCACGAAGGACATGACGCTTAGTGAGCACGCTGAACCTGGGAATCGTGGCACATGTTGACGCCGGTAAGACCAGCCTGACCGAGCGGCTGCTGTTCGCCGCCGGGGTCATCGGCACGATAGGCCGCGTCGATGACGGCAGCACCCAGACGGACACCCTGGCGCTCGAACGGCAGCGCGGGATCACGATCAAGTCCGCAGTCGTGTCGTTCGCCGTGGACGACCTCACCGTCAACCTGATCGACACGCCCGGCCACCCGGATTTCATCGCGGAGGTGGAACGGACGCTGGCCGTGCTGGACGGCGCCGTGCTGGTGATCTCCGCAGTCGAGGGGGTGCAGGCGCAGACCCGCGTGCTCATGCGCGCCCTCAGGCGGCTGGCCCTCCCGACCCTCATCTTCGTGAACAAGATCGACCGCTCCGGGGCCCGCAGCGACCGGGTCCTGGCGGAGATCCGGGAGAAGCTGACCCCCGAGATCGTCCCGATGGGGTCGGTGCGGGGCCTGGGGACGCGCCGCGCCCTCTTCGTCCGCTACGGCGAGGGCGATGCGGCCTTCACGGCCCGGCTGGCCGAGGTGAGCGCCGACCGTGACGACGAGTTCCTGGCCGCCTACCTGGACGACGACACGGCGATCTCCTACGGCCGGTTGCGGGCCGGGCTGGCCGGCCACGCCCGGGCCGGCCGCGTCCACCCGGTGTTCTCCGGCTCGGCTGTTACCGGCGCCGGAGTCGATGCGCTGGTCGCCGGCCTGCAGGAACTGCTGCCGACCGCCGGCGGCGACGCGGGCGCCCCGGTTGCGGGCACCGTCTTCAAGGTCGAGCGAGGGCCGGCCGGGGAGAAGATCGCGTACGCCCGGATGTTCTCGGGCACCGTTCGTACCCGGGACCGGCTGCGGTTCGGCCCGGACCGGGAAGGACGGGTGACGGCGGTCAGCGTGTTCGAAGGTGGCCCGGCAACTCCCCGGGCCTGCGTCAGCGCCGGGCAGATCGGGAAGCTGCGGGGGCTCAGCGCGATCCGGATAGGCGACCCGCTGGGTACCGCACGTACGGCTCCGCTGGGGGCGTCCTTCGCCCCGCCAACCCTGGAAACCGTGGTCGTGCCCGCGCGCCCGGCCGGCCGGGGAGCGCTGCGGGCCGCGCTCGGCCAGCTGGCCGAGCAGGATCCGCTGATCAACGTGCGCCAGGACGACGTCCGCCAGGAGATCCTCGTCTCCCTCTACGGCGAGGTGCAGAAGGATGTCATCCAGGCCACGCTGGCCGCGGAGTTCGGCATCGAGGCCGGGTTCCGCGAGACGACGGCGATCTGCATCGAGCGCCCGGCCGGTGCGGGCGCGGCCGCCGAGTCCATGAGCGAGGAGTCCAATCCCTTCCGGGCCACGGTCGGGCTGCGGGTCGTTCCGGCGGCGGCCGGGGCGGGCGTGGCGTTCCGGCTCGGGATCGAGCGCGGGGCGCTGCCCGTGGCGTTCCTCAAGGCCGTCGAGGACACCGTGCGCCAGACGCTGCAGGAGGGACTCCACGGCTGGCCAGTCACCGACTGCACGGTCACCCTCACGCACTCCGGGTTCACCCCGCCGCCGCCGTTCGGCTGGAGCAAGTGGTCGAGCTCAGCCGGGGACTTCCGCAACCTGACCCCGCTCGTCCTGATGAGCGCCCTGCGGCAGGCCCGCACCCGGGTCTATGAGCCGGTGCACCGCTTTCATCTGGAGGCGCCGGCCGATACGGCCGGGTCAGTGCTGCCCGCCCTGGCCCGGCTGAGAGCCGTCCCGGACCCGCCCGCTACCCACGGCGCGCTGCTCACCGTGGCCGGCGACATCCCCGCCGCCCAGGTACACGAGCTGGCGCGGCAATTGCCGGCCCTGACCCGCGGTGAGGGCCTGCTCGACGCCACTTTCGGCTTCTACCGGCCGGCCCGGGACCCGGTCCCCGTCCGGCCACGCTCGGACCACAACCCGCTGCACCGGGAGGAGTACCTGCTGCACGTCATGCGCCGGGCAGGACACGCGGGCGGTGCTTAGGTTCCCCGGTGCTCAGTCGAACCGGCGGGCACTCGGATAGCGCTGGCCGCCGTCCACCACGACGTTCGAGCCCGTTACCCACGAGGCGCGCGGGGACAGCAGGAACGTGATCACGTCCGCGACCTCGGGCAGGTGCCCCAGCCGTCCGAACGGGAACTGGGTAGCCAGGAAGGCGGCGAACTCCCGCGGGTTCTCCTCCTGGAAGGTCTCCCAGGACCCGCCGGGGAACATGATGGAGCCCGGGCTGACCGCGTTCACGCGGATGCGGTAGCGCGCCAGTTCCTGGGCGGCGGTCGCGGCGAGCTGGATCTCGGCCGCCTTGGCCGCCGCGTACGCGGTGCGCGGCGCGGGACGCAGGCCGGTGATCGAGGAGACGATCACGACAGACCCCCCGCCGGCCTCACGCAGATGGGGCAGGCCCGCGCGGATCAGCTCAGCGGCGTGCCCGGCGTTGAGGGCGAAGGTCGCGGTGAAGTCCCCCGGTCCGGCGCTGGTCAGGTTGCCGCTGCCGACGGTGCCGCCCGCGTTGGCGACGAGGAGGTCGAGGCCGCCCAGCGCCGCCGCGATCTCCTCCACCGCGCGGTTGAGCGCGTCGATGTCGGTGACGTCCGCCGCGGTGGTCGCCACAGGCACGCCCCGGTCAGCGAGCCGGCCGGCCGCCTTGGCCAGGCCCCCGGCGTCGCGGGCCACGAGACCGACCGCGACTCCCTCGGCGGCCAGCGCCCCGGCGGCCGCGAACCCGATGCCCCGGCTCCCGCCGGTGATCAGCGCGCGGTGGCCGCGCAGTTCAAGATCCATGCTTGACTCCCGTCCAGGCCCCCGTGATCAGATCCGGGTCAAGCGTGCCACGACCGGGCCCCGCCGGCTCACCCACCGGCCCGGACGGGAGCTCAGTGCGCGGTGAAACCGGATCGGCAGGTGGGTCTGGGTGTTCATCCACAGCGGAGTTACCGCCGCCGCGGCCGGGCGCACCGGCCGCGGATCTCCTGCAATGCCGCCACCAGAGCGTCCGCCTCGGCGTCGCCGATCAGCCGGTGGGTGACGAACCGCACCGTGGAGGGCGGCCGGGACGACGCGGCGATGCCCCAGGCCTCCAGCTCCGCGACCAGCTCGCCGGCCCCGATGCCCCAGCCCGCCGTGTCGATCATGACGAAGTTGGTCTCGGCCGGGGTGACCAGAAGCCCGGGCAGCGCGGCCAGCTTGGCGGCCAGGCTCCGCGCCTGCTCGTGGTCCTCGCGGAGACGGTCGATCCCGGTCCGCAGCGCGACCAGGCCGGCGGCGGCGATGATTCCGGCCTGCCGCATTCCCCCACCGAGCATCTTGCGGGCCCGCCGGGCCCGGCCCACGAACTCGTCGGACCCGGCCAGCACCGCGCCGACCGGCGCCGACAGGCCCTTGCTGAGCGCGAAGAACACCGAGTCAGCGTCCGCGACGAGCTCGGCGGCGGGGATGTCCAGCGCGATGGCCGCGTTGAAGATCCGCGCCCCGTCCACGTGCAGCGCGAGCTGGTGTGCGTCGCAGAGCTCGCGCAGTTCCTTCATCACGGTGACCGGGGTGATCGTGCCGCCCGCCCGGTTGTGGGTGTTCTCCACGCACAGCAGCCTGGTGACCGGGTAGTGCATGTCCGGCCCGCGCAGGTGCCGTTCGACCTCCTCGGCGCGCAGCACGCCCCGGTCTCCCGGCACTCCGAGTGGGACGCAGCCCGCCACCCCGCTGATCCCGCCAGCCTCGTAGTAGAGCAGATGCGCCTCGGCTTCGAGGACAATCTCGTCGGCCGGATGGGTCCAGGACAGCACGGCCGCGAGGTTCGCCATCGTGCCGCTGGGCATCAGGACGGCTGCCTCCTTGCCCATCAGGGCGGCCGCAGCCGCCTCCAGCTCGTTGACGGTTGGATCCAGCCCGTAGACGTCGTCACCGAGCGGCGCGCTGGCGATCGCGTCGAGCATGTCCTGTGTTGGCAGCGTGGAGGTGTCGTAGAAGCTGATCACCGAAGAAGCCCTGACCTTCCGGAGACTCGTCCCTGAGCGGCCCGGACGGGCCGCACGGATTCCCTGCCTCGACGGTGGCACATACTGGCCAGCCTCCGCCAACCCGGTAATCCAAGACGTCAAGCGCTTGACGGACGGAGATTGCCGCCATTACCGTCACTGGTACGGCGGCCGGCGGCACCAGCCCGCGGAGCGCCCGGGCCGTGACGGCTGACCACAGCGGGAGGACCGTTGAGGATATTTTTCGTCTCGGATATCCACGGGTCAGTGAAGTGCTTCCGCAAGCTGGTCAACGCGGGCAAGTTCTATGGCGCCGACCTGCTGATCATGGGCGGGGACCTGGCGGGCAAGCAGCTCGTCCCGGTCGTCGCCCGGGGCGGCGTGTCCCGGGCCCACTACAACGGCGCGGACTTCACCTTCGAGACGGCGGAGGAGATCGCCGACTTCGAGCGGCGGGTCGCCGAGCTCGGCGCCTACACGCTGCGTACCGACCCGGAATTTGTCGGGCAGCTCGCCGCCGACCAGGAGCTCGTCGAGCAGACCCTGCGCCGGCTCATCCTGGAGCGCACCGAGGAATGGGTGGCGCTGGCCGCGGACCGGCTCGGCGGAACCGGCATCCGGCTGCTGATCGGCCTCGGCAACGACGACTTCGCCGGAATGATCCCGTACCTCGAGCACGGCCCGGTCAGTTACGCCCCGGACGGTCTGCTCGATCTCGACGGCTTCAGCCTGGTCTCGCTGGGCTGGAGCAACGTCACCCCCTGGCACACCAACCGTGAGTGCACCGAAGACGTGCTGGCTGAGAAGCTGAGCGTGGTGCACGAGTCCGCCGACCCGTCGCGGACCATCTTCAACATTCATGTGCCGCCTTACGACTGCGGCCTGGACTTCGCGCCCAGGCTGGATGACTCCCTCCAGATCCAGCTGGAGGGCGGGCAGCCGGACATGATCCCGGTCGGCTCCACCGCTGTCGCCGACTCCATCGCCGCCTATCAGCCGCTGCTGAGCCTGCATGGCCATATTCACGAGGGCCGCGGGCAGACGAAGAACGGCCGGACGCTCGTCGTGAACCCCGGCAGCGAGTACGACCAGGGTTCCCTGCTCGGCGCGCTGATCGAGGTCCGGCCCGGCAAAGTCAAGCGCTGCCAGCTCGTCGCTGGCTGACCCCCCACGGCAGGAGCCACTCATGGCCACCACTCAAGGCTCGCCCGCCAGCGAGAAGCTGTTCGCCCGGAAATCCTCCGGCCTGGTTCGGGCCGCCTCCACCACCGACGCGTCGCTGGTGAACGTGTACGTGGCCACGTTCCCGATCATGGTCTCGTTCCTGCTGAGCATCGTGCTGCCGTTCTACGGCGGGGCCAACCTGTACCTCACCCTGCTCATCGGCGCGGTCGCCGCGCTGCCGATCCTGATCACCTACGCAGTGGCCAGCTCGATCATGCGGCGCAGCGGCGGGGACTACGTGTTCATCAGCCGCCTGCTGCACCCCGCCGTCGGGTTCGCGGCCAACTTCGTCCTGGTCGCGTTCCAGGTCGTGTTCCTGACCTCGGCCGGGTACTACTTCTGCCTCTGGTGCCTGGCCCCGCTCTCCCGCCTGATCGGCGTCTACGCAGGCAGCGCGGGGCTGATCAACTTCGCCAACACCCTGCTCCAGCCCCTGTCCATCTTCATCGTGAGCGAGATCTTCGTGCTCGGCTTCGGCGCGCTGTTCGTCGCCCGCAGCACCCGGTCGATCCTGAAGATCTTCCGGTACACGCTGCCGCTAAGCCTGATCGGGCTGCTCGCCTTCGCCATCGGGCTGCTGATGCACTCCACGGCGACCCTGCACACGAACTTCGATCACTACATCCAGGGCGCCAGCGGCGTGAAGCACGCCACGGCGGTGGCCGCCGCCTCGGCCAAGGCGAACGGCTTCTCGCTGGTCCCCTTCTCGCTGGCCGCGACCGTGCTCGCGATCACCTGGCCGTCGTTCTCGCTGCCGTACTACCTCGGCTCGGCCTACTTCGCCGGGGAGGTCCGGTCCGGGCGCCGGGTGCAGCTGCTGGCCGGCCCGGTCACCGCGCTGATCGGGGTGGCGGGCTCGCTGATCCTGCTGGCGCTGAGCCTCGGCCAGCTCGGCTCCGGCTTCCTCGGCTCCATCGCCGCCGCCGATCCTGGCCGGCTCGGCCTGGGCGGGGCGCCCACGTACATGGAGGTGGCCGCGGGCTCGTCCGGCAACATCGTGCTGGGCGTGCTGATCCTCATCGGGTTCGGGTCGTGGCTGATCCCGACCGTGCCCATGTCGCTGCTGATCATGACGCGGTGCATCCTCGGCTGGTCGATGGACCGGGTGGCGCCGGATGCCCTGTCCCGGGTCTCGGGCCGGACAAACTCGCCCTACGTGGCGGTGATCGTGGTCACGGCGGTGTCCGCGGTCATCTCCTGGTTCTGGGCCTACACCAGCGTATTCACCGTGGTGGTCGGCGCGTTCGGGCAGGTCATCACCCTCGGCATCGGCTGCCTGGCCGCCTCCCTCATCCCATGGAAGCAGCGGGACCTCTACCAGACCTCGCCCATCGCCGGGTACCTGGGCCGCCTGCCCAGGCTGACGATCATCGCCCTGCTCGGCGCGCTCGGCGCGCTGCTCATCGCGATCAACTTCGCCCGCGACCCGTCGTCGGGGGTCAGCGTCCAGGCCAGCCCCGTGATGTTCTGGGTGAGCGTCGGCATGTTCCCGGCCGGGGTGGCGCTCTACTACCTCTCCGGCGCGATCCGGCGGCATCAGGGCATCGACCTCAGCCTGGCCTTCCGGGAGATCCCGCCCGAGTAAGGCCCCCGCCCGGCCGGGGGCCGGGCGGGCGCTGCAGCCTGATCCGACCGAGAACACGGGAGTTTTCATGCTGGATACCGAGGGCGTCATCGAGGGCATCTTCGGCGAGGCCGCGACCGGCGACCTCGCCGGCGTCATGAGCTGGTGGGCGCCGGACGGCATCCTGGAAGACATCACGCTCGCGCGGGCGTTCCGCGGGCACGGCGAGATCCGTCCGTACCTGGAGATGTACTTCACCGCCCTGCCGGGGATCTCCTTCGAGCCCATCCGGCTGGTAGTGAGCGGGCCTACCGCCGTAGTCGAGTGGGCTCAGTCCAGTGTGATCGAGGCGCCGCTGGACGGGACGCCGGGGGTCGGCACGGAACTGTTCCTCCGGGCGGTGGACATTTTCCACGTGGCCGGCGGCCGGGTCCAGCACGAATCCTCCTGGTACGGGGACGGCTGGCTGCGCCAGCGGCTGGGCGGGGGTGGCGCTCCCCCGCCGCCGCCGCTCCCGGTGACCCCGCCGCTGGCGGCCAACGGCGCGCGGTTCCGGTGACCGGGGACATGGCCGGGGCCGGCCGCGGGGCGGGGATGTCCCGGATCGAGTGGGTACGCAGCGGCTGCCGGCTGCTCGGCTCGATCGCGGCGGAGTTCGCCCGGACCCGGCCGTTCGACGGCCTGACCGTCGGCACCGGGATCCACCTGGAACCCAAGACCGTGGCGCTGCTGCTGACGCTCGCCCAGGGCGGTGCGCGGGTGGTCTCCACCGGCAACCTGTCCAGCACCCAGGCCGACGCGGTGGAGTACCTCCGCGCGCGGGGAGCCGAGATCATCGGCGCGGCCACCACCGATGAGGCCGTGCACGACGAGCACCTGCGCCAGGTGATCGCCACCCGGCCGCAGCTGCTGCTGGACAACGGCGGGGACCTGTTCGTGCGGTACCTCGCCGAGCCGTATCCGGGGTTGCTGGGCGGGACCGAGGAGACGACCTCGGGGCGGATGCGGCTGCGCCCGCTGGCCGCCCGGCTGGGCGTCCCGGTCCTGGTCATCAACGACAGCCCGATCAAGCAGTTCGCGGAGAACCGGCACGCGGTCGGGCAGAGCGTGCTGGAGTCGTACCTGCGGATCACCAACCAGATGACCAACGGCCGGCAGGTCGCGGTGTTCGGCTACGGCGCGTGCGGGAAGGGCGTGGCGGCCAACTTCCGTAACGCCTGCGCGTCCGTGGCGGTGGTCGAGATCGACCCGGTGACGAGGCTGGAAGCCAGCCTGGATGGCTTCGCCGTCCCCGGCCGCGAGGAGGCGCTGCGCGCCGCGGACGTGGTGATCACCGTCACCGGCGCCGAGTCGGTGATCACCGCGAATGACCTGGGGCTGCTGAAGGACGGCGTGGTCCTCATGAACGCCGGCCACTTTCCCCGGGAGATCGCCGTGGATGACCTGACCGGCGCCGCGGCGGTGGTGCAGCGGTACGCCGCGGCCGACGGGATCGAGACGTTCCGCCTCGCCGACGGCCGGCAATTCCACCTGCTGACCCGGGGGCACATGGCCAACCTGGCGGGCCCGCGCCCGCTGGGCAATTCCATCGAGTCGATGGACCTCGGGTTCGCCCTGCAGGCGCGCTGCCTGGAGGCCGTCGCGGCCGGGTCGCTCCGCGACGGGCACGCGGTGGTCCCGGTCCCGCGGTTCATCGACGAACTGGTGGCCACGTCGTTCCTGGATCTCTACGGCCGGTCCGGCAGCACCAGGTCAGGTTCCGGCCCGCGGTCAGCGGCGGCGAACGGGGCCGGTGGACTCGCGGACTACGAGGGCGCTGGGGAGCACCTTGCTGCCCGGCACGCGCCCGGTCCGGATGTACCTGCTTAGCAAGGCCGCCGCCTCGGTGCCGAGCCGGGTCGCGAACAGGTTGACCGTGCTGAGCGCGGGCGCGGTCAGCTCGGAGTAGGGCAGGTCGTTGAAGCCCACCAGCGACAGGTCACCCGGGATGTCCAGACCCAGCGACCGGGCGGCCCGCAGCACCCCGTAGGCGTGCAGGTCGTCCCCGCACACCACGGCGGTCACGCCCGCCGCGGACCAGGCCGGCCAGATGCGCCGGAACCCCTCGAAGGCGTCGTCGATCGTCATGCCCTCGAGCACCAGGTCGTCGACGGCCAGGCCAGAGCCGTGCCCCAGCAGGCCGGCCTGCAGCTCCTCCCGCCGGTACTGCAGGGAGATCTTCTTCTCCCGGCTGACCCCGACGTAGGCGACCCGGTCATGGCCCAGCGAGGCCAGGTACCCGGACAGCTCGCGGACCGCACTGCTCAGGTCGAGATCGACGCTCGGCAGCGCCCCCGCCGCCCCGCCGGCGTCCAGGATCACGGTCGGGCACGTGGGCACGAAGCTCTCCAGGAACTCGGTGCCCGGGCTGGCCAGGATCAGCCCGGCGAGGTTGCCGGCCAGGGCCCGCTGGACGGTGCTGAGGTTGTAGTCCTCGCCGCCCTCCGGCATCAGCACCGTCAGCGAGAACGCGCTGTCCAGGTGCCGGGTCAGCCCCTCCAGGACCATGGAGAAGAACGGGTTGGTGGGGTCGGGGCCGACGAAGCCGATCGATTCGAGCTGCCCGCGGGCCAGGGCACTGGCGGTGGAGTTGACCCGGTAGCCGAGGTCCGCGGCGGCCGCGAAGATGAGGCTGCGCAGCTGCGGGCTGACCCGCCCGGGGTCCTTGCCGGTGAACACGAGTGAGACGGTGGACGCGGAACACCCGGCCCGCTCGGCTACGTCGCGGGCGGTAGCGCGGCGGCTGACCGGGTGACCTCTCACGCCTTGAGATTCTGGCACGCGGGGCGCCCAGCCGGAGGATCCCGGCGGGGTCCCGCACGCGGCCGCGGCTAGCGGAGCTGGCCCAGGCGGCCGATGACCAGCCGCTGGCCGGCTCGCTGCCGGTAGGCCATCAGCATCGTGATGCCCAGCACGATCAGCGCGGCCTCGACGACCAGCGCCACCGTGCCGACCCAGTAGCCCCAGTTCCCGACGTCACCATGATCACCCGGGAGTCCCACCGACCGGGAGGCGACATAGGCGATGAACGGCCCCGTACCGAGCAGCAGGGCGGCCGCCCACCCGAGCCAGGCCGACCACGGGATGAGCAATGCCACCGCGGTGAGCACGGCGCCCACCTCGATGAGCCGGTAGCTCCAGCCGACCCAGTCCGGCGAGGCAAACCTCATGATCCCCCCCTGATCGGCCACGTGCACGGCGGCGACGGCCAGCGCGAGGAGCGCCCCCACCATCCGCACCGCCATCTCCGGCGCGGCTCCGGCCCGCACCCTGGGCCGGTCCGAACCTGCCCAGTCCACGACCTGCTGCTCAGCCATCGTCGTCCCCTGCCTGGTCGTTCCCCGGTGATGCCCTCCGGTTCCCTACACGGTGAAGAACCCGCCCCGGTTCACGCCCTCATCCGGAGCGGCCAGGCGGCGTTACAGCGAGCTCAGTGGGCTGTTCTGAAATCCCAGGCCAGGCCAGGCTGCCGCCGGGCCACCACCATCGAGTGGCGCAGGCCCGGACGGATCCTGGTGCTACGGCTCTTCGAGGCAGAACGGGTGGCCCGCCGGATCGGCGTACACCCGGAAGCCTGGCTCGGTGCTGGGCAGCCGGGTCGCCCCGAGGGCCAGGACCGTCGCCTCGGCCTCGGCGATGTCCTGGACGCCAATGTCCAGGTGCACCTGCTGGGGAAAGCCCGGATCGGGCCACCGTGGCGGCTCGTGCTCCGGAGCGTGCTGGAAGCTCAGCCGCCGTCCCTGCCCATCACCGATATCGACCCAGTCCCCGTCCACCCGGACGACTGGCCATCCGAGGAGTTCGGAGTAGAAACGGGCCAGGGCATGCGGGTCGCGGCAGTCCAGCACCACCGAACGCAATTCGCCAATCATCGTTATCTCCCTCCATGGCCATTACCGTCCACGATGCCCGGGGACTACGACACTTTCCGGGACGGCAACCGCAGTGGCGGCGCCACAGGCGTGGCGGTTGCCGCAGGATCAGGCGGCCGGGCTCTGACCGGGGGCCAGGCCGGCCAGGTCAGCACTCACCTGCCACAGCCGGGCCGCAACGGCCTCGTCGTAGCTGCGGGCGGACGACTTCCTGGGTTTGCTGCTGGCGAAGTAGTGACCCGTCACCTCGTCGAGACCAGGATCAGAAGCCACGTGGATTGACGTGGCGGCCCCGCGGGCCGGGGACTTCATGAAAGGCCGCATGACCGGGGTGAACACCCGCTGCGCGCGGCCCGGATCCTCGGCCCCGAACGCGGTGCGTACCACGCCGGGATGCAGCGCGTTGGCGGTGACGGAGGCGGCCGGCAGCCTCCTGGCCAGTTCGTAGGTGAACAGGACATTGGCCAGCTTGGACTGGTTGTAAGCGCGGGCGCCGGAATAGTCGCGTTCACCCTGGAGGTCGGCGAAGTCGATCTGCCCCATGGCCTGCACGTTGGAGGAGACCGTGACCACCCGGGCCGGGGCGCTGCGCTCCAGCCGCCCCAGGAGCAGGCAGGTGATCAGGAACGGGGCGAGATGGTTGACGGCGAAGGTGCGCTCGAGCCCATCCGCGGTCACGTGCCGGGTGTTCCAGTATCCCCCGGCGTTGTTGACCAGTACATCGATCCGGGGCAGGCGCTGGAGTATCTCATCCGCCAGCCTCCGTACCTCCGCCTGGCAGGACACGTCCCCGGCAAACACGTCCACCTGGCCGCCTCCGGCCGCACGGATCTCGCGGGCCGCACCCTCGGCGCGCCCCCGGTCCCGGCCGGTGATCGCAAGGTGGGCGCCCATTCTGGCCAGGCCCAGCGCGGTCGCCTTGCCGATGCCTCCGGTGCCCCCGGTGACCAGCACCGTCCGCCCGGCCATCGGCCCGCTGCGCGTGTGCGCGGCGCCGCTACGTGCGGAATTCCGCGGCGCAGATCCCATGATCGCTCCCTTCGGAAACCCGATGGTGCGCGATCGCTCCACCCCGCTCAGCGTGGCACCTGCCGCCTGAACTCTCAAACGACGGTTCCGATCACGGAAGCGGGGAGCCCGTCGCTGGTGGTGTGGCTGCGAGCGCGGGCCGGGTGTTCAGCATCTGGGGCAGCGAGCTGAACGTCGCTGAAGGCTGGGTTCTAGCCGTAGGGCAGGAGGCATATCCCCGCGTGCCCGCTCACGCCGCCGCAGGTGTCGCTGCCATCGAAGTTGTCGCTGGCAATCCAGAGCCCGGCGCTGGTGACCAGCATGTCGTCGGCGCCCAGGCCGCGAGCCCGGCTGTAAAACCCCGCGGAACCCGGTGAGTTGACGTAGAGCGCCCCGTTCGCCGGGTTCAGCCCCTCAATGCCCGGCGCGTTATACCCGCCGGCCCCCAGGGTGTCACACGCGTTGGGATTCATGGACCAGCGCTCGTGGCCGCCGAAATACGCGGCCTGGCTGTCGGCCGCGGCAGCGTACAGCGAGTCACAGCCGGTCTGGTTGAGCCACCGCGGGCTCACCGACGCCTGCGTGGCCGGGAAGGCCATGGCCGTGTCACATGGGCTGCCCGCCGGGCGCGGCCCGGTCGTGCTGGTGCCCGGCTCGTGGAAGCCCGTGGTGGCCACATACACCGTGGAGTCGTCGGGTGACCAGGCCGCCGCGTGGGCCCAGAACGACTGAGGAGTGCAGGCAATGTTGAGTGTCGGCGAGGTCCAGCCCGTCACGCTGGCCTTCGAGCCGCCGACGTTCAGCATGAACATCTGGTGGCGCGGGACGCCCCCGGCCGAGCTGACCGCGCCCTCGACGAGGTCGAGCGTGCCGCCGTGGCTGAGCTGCTGGTTATAGACCTGGCTGCCGGCGATGGACAGGTTCAGGAACCCGTCGCTCAGGCCGGTGGCCGGGCTCAGGCTGATCATGCGCGGGATGCTGGCCCCGTTGATGGACGTGAAGGTGCCGCCCGCGAGCAGGTGGCCCCCGGCCGCGGCCAGGGTGTCCACGGTGCCGTTGGCACTGTGCGCGAAGCCGCTGACCACGTTGCCGGTGCTGGTGCTGATCTCGGCGATGTTGGTCACGCTGGTGCCGTTGATCCTGGTGAAATTGCCGCCGATGTAGGCGTCCGCGCAGTTGGCGCCGTTGAACGCGATGGAGTTGATCGCGGCCGCGCCGGACTCGTTGGCGTTCGTGCTGCCCACCACCACGGGAGCCCAGGAGGTGACCGTGTACGGGCTGCTGGCGCTGAAGCTGACCAGGTCGGTGCGGGAGTAGCTGGTGCTGCCCTGCTTGATCGAGCTGAAGCTGCCCACCGCGTACATCGTGCCGCCGCACTGGACGATCTGACGGATCTGCTCCGTGGGGCTGGACGAGGCGGCCAGGTGCGGCGTGTTACTGGCCGGTGTCGCCGACACGACCCCAGATGGCGGCGGCTGGCCACCGGTTCCAGCCAGTGCGGGCTGGACGTTGAGCGCTAGCAGCCCTGCGGCGCTGGCTACGGCGATGGCAAATCTGCGCACCAGGCACACCCCCCTGTTGCCTCGCCAATCAGCGTAACCCGCCTGACATCATTCTGACCCGGCGTGCCCGGCACGGAATCCCCGCACCGCGCGGTCCTGGCCGGCCCCGGGGGCCGATGGGCCTCATGCGCTCCCTGTCACGCAGCGTCTGGGGCAGCGGGGCCGTAGCTGAGATGCACGACTCCGTTGCTGTAGATCTCGGATCCGCCCAGGCTGAACTTCGTGGCCGGGCCGCTGCCGGCGAACAGCCGCTGGCCGGCGCCCCGCGCCACCGGGTAGACGAACAGGTGCAGCTCGTCGACCAGGCCGTCGGCGAGCATCGCCCGGACTAGCGTGCCGCTGCCGCTGACGTAGATGTCGCCGTCGACCTTGTCCTTGAGATCACGGATGGTGTCCGCGTTGTACGGGCCGATGATGGTGGAGTTGTTCCAGTCCGCCGTCTTCAGCGAGCCGGAGACGACGTACTTGGGCGTCTCGTTGAAGAACGGCGCGCCCGGGTCCTGCTCCGCGGTCCGGGTGGACCAGGCCGGGGCGAACATCTCGAATGTCCGGCGGCCCAGCAGAATCGCCTGGCACGTAGCTGTGACCGCGCCGATGGCCTCACCCATCTTGGGATCGAAGCCGAACTCGAACGTCCAGGACGGGTCCTCGAAGACTCCGTCCAGGGCGATGAACTCATGCACCTTGATCGCGCCCACAGTCATCAGCTCCATCGTTTCCGGGTCAGGTTGGCGTACTCATTCACACGTAAGACCGGCCTCTGCCGGCAAACTCACCGGCGCCGCACCCACGGTTCACGGCAGTCCAGGACCGGCGGCCCCGGGCCCGGGAGCGGCTCTGGCGCGCAGCCCAGCCGCCAGCGCGGCTGTCCCGCCAGCGGTACCAGGCCGCGGTGACCAGCAGCCCGGCGACCAGCACTCCGACCCAGTACCACCCCTGGGGAAACGGGAACGGACCGGTGGCCGAGCCGCCGCCGAAGTACATTGCCTGCGTCACCGCCGGGATAGACCTCCCTGATGAGCACCGCCTCGCCGGTCGGCACCCGCGGTGACGCCAGCACCGACAAGGGCAGCGCGAGCGCGGCCAGCGCGCCGAACAGCAGCAGCGGGAACCAGTACCCGCGCCGCGCCGTCCGGTCAGCCGGCCCAGAGCTCGCCACTGAGCCGGC
>JAOPYP010000401.1 GCA_025964635.1 Actinomycetes bacterium
CCCGGTGAGGTCAGGGAAGGTGGCTGGTGTCGTTGACGCGATGGACGGCGGCAAATCCGCGGCCGTGCCACTGGATCTCGTTAATGCAGGCGGAGCCGAGATACAGCCGGTAAACGGTGCCAAGCGGGACGACGAGAGCCCGGCACAGCAGGATCTTTATCGGGGTAATGTGACCTACCACCAGGACGGTCTGGCCGCCGTGGTCCCGCAGCAGCCGGTCACAGGCCCGGTTTACCCGATATGCGGTGTCGGCGAAGCTCTCCCCGCCCGGCGGTGCCTGCTCGGGGTCGCGCCGCCAGGCTGCCGCGGCTGCGGGCCATCGCTGCTGGATTTCTGCCAGGGTGAAGCCATCCCAGTCACCGAAGTCGGTTTCACGGAGATCATCATCGATGACTGCCGTCAGGCCCAGTTCGCCGGCCGCGATGGCGGCGGTGGCGACAGCGCGCTGCAATGGCGAGCTGACCACAGCATCGATCGGGGCGCCGGTGGCCAGGCGGCAGGCGGCGGCCTGGGCCTGCCGGGTTCCGATGGCGCTAAGCGGGAGGTCGCGCAGCCCGCTGAAGCGGTGTTCGGGTGACAATCGGGTATCGCCGTGCCGCAGCAGGATGGTGGTGGTGGGATCTGCTGTGGGGTTATCCCAGCCCAGTGTCATATGGCTGTCCCGCGAGGATGACGAAGATGTTGTGTCGACTGTTCCCATGACAGCAAGACGAACACGTCAGCAGAACGGTTCAGCCGCCAGCCTTGGCCTCGTCACAGTACCCATGCCGGCGACCTGGCCGGGCTGGTCAGCGATGTGGTACTGGTACCCGCCACGTGGTACCGGTACCCGCCGTCAGGATGGCCGGGTCGCCCGGGGCAATCAGGCAGGGCGTCAGCATCGTGCGTGGTATCCGCCAAACGCGACGGGAGTCTCCCACACCCGTACTGCCAGTGCCTCGCCGCCTGCGGCAGCGACGGCAGGCGAGAGGCTGTCATGCACCCAGCGGGCGAACACCTCGACTGTGACCGCCTCGAACCCGGCTGGGCGTATCTCCTCCAGGTTGCGGCCCTCGACCCGGCTGGTCAGCTCGGTCAGCGCCGCCTCCAGTACATCCAGATCACAGACCATGCCCCGGCCGTCGAGCTGCTCGCGGTCCACCACGATCTCAATCCGGTAGTCATGATCATGCAGTTGCCCCTCTGGCCCGGGCAGCCCCGGCATGATGTGGAATGCACGGACGCTTCGGCTCAACCCGACTTCACAGGCCACCGGCAGCACTCCTGTCGTAGTCAAGAACGGCATGCATCAACCCGGGTATCCCCTGGTCCACGGCTCGGAACGCCTCGGCTGCGTGGCCGAAGGCGAAGAGGTGAGTGCACAGCTGGGCCAACGGTAGTTCGGCCAGCAGCTCAACGGCCTCCCGGCGGCGCCGAGACCGGGTCCAGGTCCCGGACAGCCGGGCCGGCACCGTGGAAACCTGAGTACTGCGGATGATCAGCCGCCGCCGGTGGAAGGCGCCGCCGAGCGGAAGCACCACTGGTTTGATGCCGAACCACGACGCGATCAGCAGGGTTCCCTCGTGGGCCAGCATGTTCAGCGCCATCGCTGGCGCATCCGGGTTACCGCTGGCGTCAATGACCAGCGGAACCTGCTCTTTCACCAGTTCCTCCGGTGCTGCGGTGGTGACGCCGAGGCTGCTGGCTGCGGCGCGGCGCCACGGCTGCGGCTCGGCAATCAGCGGCCGCCACCCGGAGCGCTGCAACAGCAGGCCGGTCAGCAGCCCGAGCACGCCGGCGCCGAGCACGATGACCCGGTCGCGATATCCGGTCCCGGCATCGAGCGTCACCTGCAATGCCGTCTCGACCAGCGGGAACAAGGTTGCGGACGCGGGATCGATGGCAGGCAGCGGAATCAGTTCACCAGCCTGCGCCGCGAATACGTCCTGGTGCGGATGGAACGCGAAAACCGCCTGGCGGGACTCCGCTACTTCGCCGACGCACGCATACCCATAGGCGAAGGGATAGGAGAAGGTACCGCCAAGCGCGTCGATCGTGTCGTCCAGCGCCAGCTCGGCAGGGACCTCGCCGCGGTACACCAGCCGTTCGGTGCCACCGCTGATGCCAGAGCACACGGTGCGGACGAGGACCTCACCGGCCGCAGGCCGCGGTGTGGGCACTTCCCTGATCTCCACACAGCGCGGCGCGGTATGAAATAGCGCGCGGGCAGGCACGCAGCCAATTTACCCGCGATCGAGAGAGCCGCTGCTCACCGCGTTCGTTCCGTTCGCTCTCGCATCCACCCTAGAGCAGGTTGGGGGGTCAGGACGCTGGCCCAGCCCACGGTCACTGATGGTCACTCCCCCGCGGTCGTACACCGGAGGTTCCAGCGCCGCGGGACCCGGCAGCGAGGAATGCGGTTCCGAGGAACAACTCGGTCCAGGAGAGATCGGCCAGTTCTTCCTGCATGGCTGCGCGAATCGCCTCCCACGGACGGCGCATGATCCACTCATCTACGGAGGCGAAAGGCCGCACAATTGCGGTTCCGAGCTGCGCTAGCCACCCAGGCGTGTTGCCGGGAACCTTGAGATCCAGCACGACCCAGCGTCCGCCTCCGGAGAGGGCCGCAGCGCCGTGGGCGATGACCTCTGCGCACTCGGGCACCTGCGACAGGGCGTACGTGGACAGGATCGCGTCGACCTCGGCTGGGAAGTCGAAGCCGGCCGCGTCGGATTGAACGAGGCTGACATTGCTCCAGCCGTTGGTCTCTATCCGATGCTGGGCACGGGCGAGCATCGCGTCGGTCAGATCGACGCCCATGATCCGGCCGCCGGGACCGATCGCCTTCTCAATCAGCGGGAAGTTCAGGCCGGTGCCGCATGCGATGTCGACCACGGTGTCACCTGCGCGAAGGCCGAGTGCTTGTACGGCCCGGAGGCGCTGTCCCCGCTGGGGGTAGCCGGGCACGGGGTAGAGCCGGGAGGTGATGTCGTAGTGCTTCGCCTTCTTGCGGTACGTCTCGATCAGGTGCTCTCGCGTACGGTCGACCTGGCTCACGGTGTGCTCCTCGAT
>JAOPYP010000417.1 GCA_025964635.1 Actinomycetes bacterium
GGAACTCCATGGCCTGGTGCACCCCGGGCAGGCCGGCACCGGGGACGGGCAGCCCGCGGGCCACCGTGGCCCCGCCGGCCAGCACGATCGCGTCGAAGTCGGCGCGCAGCTGCGCGGCCGTGACGTCGCGGCCCGCCGTGACGCCGCAGCGGAACCTGGTGCCCTCGGCCTGCATCTGCCACAGCCGGCGGTCCAGGTGGCGCTTTTCCATCTTGAACTCGGGGATCCCGTAGCGCAGCAGCCCGCCGGGGGCGTCGGCCCGCTCGAACACGGTGACCGCGTGACCGGCCCGGGTGAGCTGCTGGGCCGCGGCCAGGCCGGACGGCCCGGACCCGACCACCGCCACGCGACGGCCCGCGGCCGCCGCCTCGGCGCTGGGCGGCAGCGGCCGGACCCAGCCCTCGGCCCAGGCCCGGTCGATGATCTCCACTTCGACCTGCTTGATGGCCACCGGGTCGGCGTTGATGCCGAGCACGCAGGCGCTCTCGCAGGGCGCCGGGCAGAGCCGGCCGGTGAACTCGGGAAAGTTGTTGGTCGCGTGCAGCCGCTCGGCGGCCTCGCGCCACTCATGCCGCCAGACCAGGTCGTTCCACTCCGGGATCAGGTTGCCCAGCGGGCAGCCCTGGTGGCAGAACGGGATGCCGCAGTCCATGCAGCGGCCGGCCTGTGACTCCAGCGCCACGGGCGGGAAGTCCGTGTACACCTCACGCCAGTCCCGGATCCGCACATCCACCGGCCGCCGGGCGGGCGTCTCGCGCGGCGTGGTCAGGAACCCCTTGGGGTCAGCCATCCCGTCCCCCCCCGTCAGCCGTGCGCCGCGGCCATGACGGCCTGGTTGACGTCGCGGCCCTCACGCTCGGCCAGCCGGGCCGCGTCGAGGACCCGCTTGTAGTCCCTGGGCATGACCTTGCCGAACCGGGCGAGCGCCGCGTCCCAGTCGGCCAGCAGCCGCGCCGCGACCTCCGACCCGGTCTCGGTCAGGTGCTGCCCGACCAGGTCACGCAGCCGGGTCGCGTCGTCATCGTCGAGGCCCTCGAGGTCGGCCATGTCGGTGTTGACCCGCACCGGATCCGGGTCCAGCAGGTACGCGATACCGCCGGACATGCCGGCCGCGAAGTTGCGGCCGACCGGGCCGAGCACGGCCACGATCCCGCCGGTCATGTACTCGCAGCCGTGGTCGCCGGTGCCCTCGGCCACCGCGGTGGCACCCGAGTTCCGCACGCAGAACCGCTCGCCCACGACGCCGCGGAGGAACATCTGGCCCGCGGTCGCGCCGTAGCCGATCACGTTGCCCGCGATGATCTGCTCCTCGGCCGCGAACGGGGCCTCAGCGTCCGGGGCCACCATGATCCGGCCGCCGGACAGGCCCTTGCCCAGGTAGTCGTTGGCGTCCCCGGCCAGCCGCAGCGTGATGCCGCGGGGCAGGAAGGCACCGAAGGACTGCCCGGCCGAGCCGCGGAACCGGACCAGGATGGTGTCGTCGGGCAGGCCCTTGCCGCCCCACCGGCGGGTCACCTCATAGCCCAGCATGGTCCCCACGGTCCGGTTGACGTTCCGGACCGGGAGGTCCAGGGTGACCGGCTTCGCGTCCTGCAGCGCCCCCTCGGCCAGCTGGATCAGCGTGTTGTCCAGGGCCCGGTCGATGCCGTGATCCTGGACGGTGGTGTTGCGCGTGGCCGTGCCCTCGGGCAGCGCGGGCATGTGCAGGATCGGCGCGAGGTCCAGCCCGGCCGCCTTCCAGTGCCCGACCGCCCGCTCGCTGTCCAGCAGATCGGTCCGGCCGACCGCCTCCTCCAGCGTGCGCAATCCCAGCGCGGCCAGGTACTCGCGCACCTCCTCCGCGATGAACTCGAAGAAGCTGACCACGAACTCCGGCTTGCCGGTGAACCGCTTGCGCAGCTCAGGGTTCTGGGTGGCCACCCCGACCGGGCAGGTGTCCAGGTGGCAGACCCGCATCATGATGCAGCCCGACACGACCAGCGGGGCGCTGGCGAAGCCGAACTCCTCGGCGCCGAGCAGCGCGGCGATGATCACGTCCCGGCCGGTCTTCAGCTGGCCGTCGGCCTGGACCACGATCCGGTCCCGCAGCCGCGCCCGGAGCAGGGTCTGCTGGGTCTCGGCCAGGCCCAGCTCCCACGGCGCGCCCGCGTGCTTGATGCTGGTCAGCGGGGCGGCGCCGGTGCCGCCGTCGTGCCCGGAGATCAGCACCACGTCAGCGTGCGCCTTGGACACCCCGGCCGCGACCGTGCCCACGCCGACCTCGGCGACCAGCTTGACGTGCACCCGGGCCCGCGGGTTGGCGTTCTTCAGGTCGTGGATCAGCTGGGCCAGGTCCTCGATGGAGTAGATGTCGTGGTGCGGCGGCGGGGAGATCAGGCCGACGCCCGGGGTGGAGTACCGGGTCTTGGCGATCCACGGGTACACCTTGTTCCCGGGGAGCTGGCCGCCCTCCCCCGGCTTGGCCCCCTGCGCCATCTTGATCTGCAGGTCGTCGGCGTTGACCAGGTACTCGCTGGTCACCCCGAACCGGCCGCTGGCCACCTGCTTGACCGCGGAGCGGCGCAGGTCGCCGTTGGCGTCCGGCACGAAGCGGTCCGCGTCCTCGCCGCCCTCGCCGGTGTTGGACCGGCCGCCCAGCCGGTTCATCGCGATGGCCAGGGTCTGGTGGGCCTCGGCCGAGATCGAGCCGTAGGACATCGCGCCGGTGGAGAACCGGCGCACGATGGCCGACACCGGCTCGACCTCCTCGATGGGGATCGGGCCGCGCGGGGCCGGGCGGGATGGGCGGGCTGCGGGCGGGGCCGCCGCGGCCGCGGGCCGACCGATCGGATGCGGGCCGGTCGGATGCAGCCCGTCCTGGCGGCCGTTCTCATCGGGCGGGCGAGGCGCGCGGGCTGTGCTGGCCCGGGGGGACGACCCCCCGGAACCCCCCGGCACCGGCTGACCCGGAGGGGCCACGGCTTCGCCGCGCCCCGCCTCGCCCGCCGGTGCGCGAGGCGCGCGGGCCGGGAGCGACGCTGCGCCCAGCCCACGCGGGTCTGCGGGTTCATCGACGCCGCGGATGCGCAGCAGGCCGCGCAGCGTCATGAGCCGGGCGGACTGGTCGTCCACCAGGCGGGTGTACTCCTTGAAGATCTCGTAGCGGCGGCTCCGGGTCGCGTGCTGCAGCTTGAACACGGTCTCCGGGTTGAACAGGTGCGGCTCGCCCTCCCGGCGCCACTGGTAGTCACCGCCGGTCTCCAGCCGCCGGTGATCCAGCTCGGCGCCCCGGGGCGGGAAGGCCCGGGTGTGCCGGGCCGCGGCCTCGGCGGCCAGCACGTCGAAGCCGACGCCGCCGAGCCGGGACGTAGTGCCGGTGAAGCAGGTGCTGACGATCTCCTCGCCGAGCCCGATGGCCTCGAAGATCTGCGCCCCGGTGTAGGAGGCGACGGTGGAGACGCCCATCTTGGACATGATCTTCAGCAGGCCTTTGCCGAGGGCCTTGATCGTGTTCTCCGCGGCCTTCTTGGCGGTCACGCCGTCCAGGAGGCCGCGGCGGACCATGTCCTGCACGGTCTCCAGGGCCAGGTACGGGTTCACCGCGGCGGCGCCGTAGCCGATGAGCAGCGCGATGTGGTGGCATTCGCGGGCGTCGCCGGCTTCCACGATCAGCCCGGCCCGGGTCCGGGTCCGCTCCCGGATCAGGTGATGGTGCACGGTGGCGGTGAGCAGCAGCGACGGGATCGGCGCGAGGCTGGGGCCGGCCGCCTCACCCCGCCCGCGGTCGGACAGCACGATGATGTGCGCGCCGTCGGCGATGGCGGCCGACACCTCGGCGCAGATCTCGTCGAGCCGGCCGCGCAGCGCGGGCCCGCCGCCCGCGACCTCGTACCGGCCGTCCACCACGCAGGAGGCGACGCCGGGCAGGTCGCCGTCGTCGTTGATGTGGATGATCTTGTTCAGCTCGTTCCCGCCGATGACCGGGAACGGCAGCACGATCTGGCGGCAGGACACCGGTCCCGGCTCGAAGAGGTTGCCTTCCGGGCCGGTGGAGGACTCCAGCGAGGTCACCAGCTCTTCCCGGATCGCGTCCAGCGGCGGGTTGGTGACCTGCGCGAACAGCTGGGAAAAGTAGTCGAACAGCAGCCGGGGGCGGTCGGAGAGCACGGCGACCGGCGTGTCGGTGCCCATCGAGCCGACCGGCTCGGCCCCGGCCCTGGCCATCGGGCCCAGCAGGATCCGCAGCTCTTCCTCGGTGTACCCGAACAGCCGCTGCTGGGTGGTGAGCTCCGCGGCGGCGGGCAGCTCCCCGGCCCGGTCGGGCAGGTCATCCAGGTGCAGCAGGCCGGCGTGCAGCCAGTCCTCGTACGGGTGCTCGCTGGCCAGCGCGGACTTCACGTCCGCGTCTTCCAGGATCCGCCGCCGGCCGGTGTCGGCCAGGAAGACCCGGCCGGGCTGGAGGCGGCCCTTGCGGACCACGTCAGCGGGGTCGATGTCGAGCACGCCGACCTCGCTGGCCAGCACCACGAGCCCGTCGCGGGTCACCCAGTACCGGCCTGGGCGCAGCCCGTTGCGGTCGAGCACGGCCCCGATCACGGTGCCGTCGGTGAACGCCACGCAGGCCGGGCCGTCCCACGGTTCCATCAGGGTGGAGTGGAAGCGGTAGAAGGCGCGCCGGGCCGGGTCCATCTCGTCGTGGTTCTCCCACGGCTCGGGGATCATCATGAGCATGGCGTGCGGCAGCGACCGGCCGCCGAGGTGCAGCAGTTCCAGGCACTCGTCGAAGCTGGCCGAGTCGCTGCCGGTCTCGTCGAGGATCGGCAGCAGCCGTTCCATGCCGCGGCCGTCGGCGGACCGCGGGAACAGGTCGCTGGCCAGCATGGCCTCGCGGGCCCGCATCCAGTTCCGGTTTCCCCGGACCGTGTTGATCTCCCCGTTGTGCGCGATGTAGCGGTACGGGTGGGCCAGCGGCCAGGAGGGGAACGTGTTAGTGGAAAACCGCGAGTGAACCAGGGCCAGCGCCGAGACGTACCGCGGGTCGGCCAGGTCCGGGTAGAACGGCTCCAGCTGGAGGGCGGTCAGCATCCCCTTGTAGCCGATGGTGCGCGAGGACAGCGTGACGACGTAGCAGTCGGTCTCGTGTTCCACCCGCTTGCGCAGGCAGTAAGCGCGACGGTCCAGCGCGATACCGCTCTCACCATCCGCCGCAACGAAAACCTGCCGCAGCGCAGGCAGTACGTCCCTGGCACCACGTCCGCAGTGCTCCGGGTCATAGGGGACGTCGCGCCAGCCGAGAGTGGTCAGGCCTTCCTCCGCGGCGAGCCGTTCCACCACCATGGCGGCCTCGCTGCTGCCCTCATCGTCAGCGGGCAGGAACACCATCCCGGCCGCGTAGCCGCCCGGGGCCGGAAGATCGAAGCCGCAGACCGCGCGGAAGAACGCGTCGGGGACCTGGGTCAGGATGCCGGCCCCGTCGCCCGTGTCCGGGTCGCTGCCCTGGGCGCCGCGATGCTCGAGGTTACGGAGCACGGTCAGGGCCTTGGCTACGGTGTCGTGGCTGGGCAGTCCGGCCAGGTCGGCCACGAAGCCGACGCCGCACGCATCGTGCTCGAAGCTGGGATCGTAGAGCCCCCCGGCATCCACTGAAGCGGCAGGTGCCATCCGCACTCCTGTCGTCTCGTCCGAATTCGCGTTCTCGCATGCGGTCGGGACGACATTGGCCCTGCCATGAACCCCGGACAGGGGTATCGCTGGCTCCTCGAGCTACCGCTCGTAGGTTACACGGAGATTACGCCACCAGTGCAATCATCCCCGCTTGGTGCGGTTCGCGAAACACCTGACTCGCTGGGAACATCCGCTTCGCGAGGATTGCCCCCTGGATGTGCCCGGGCCGCCTGGCCGGCAAACTCCGGATGTCCAGGGGATGACGCCGGGTCGGGCCGGGTGATGAGGTCCGGCCCCCGCTTGCCGGCCGTCATGATCAGGTAGCTGACGCCGGCGATCCAGATGGCGATCATCGCCCACTGGTCGGCTCGCAGGCCGAGCAGGTGGTGCGCGAAGTCGATGCGCAGCGACTGGACCGCGAAGCTGCCGGTGGCGTAGCCCGCCGCGTACAGCGCGAGGACACGGTCGCCGGTCAGCCGGAAGCGGCGGGCCGCCCAGATCAGCGCGAGGCCGAGGGCCAGGTCCCAGAGGGATTCGTAGAGGAACGTGGGCTGGAACGTGGCGTAGTTCTCGTAGGGGATGACGCGGTGGGCCGGGTCGATCTCCACCGCCCAGGGCAGGCTGGATGGCCGGCCGTAGAGTTCCTGGTTGAACCAGTTCCCCCAGCGGCCGATGGCCTGGCCGAACGCGGCGGCGGGAGCCGCGGCCCCGGCCACCGGCCCGAACCTCACCCCGGTGTGGCGGCAGCCGAGCCAGGCCCCGAGGGCGCCCGCGACCACTGCCCCGGGCATGCCGATCCCGCCGTCCCAGACCCGGAAGATGTCGATCCAGTCCCGGCCCGGCTTGAAGTACAGCTCGTAGTCGGTGACCACGCTGTAGAGCCGGGCACCGATCAGGCCGGCCGGGACAGCCCACGTGGCCACGTCGAGGATCACGCCCGGGCGGCCGCCGAGCCGCACGTACCGGCGGCTCGCCACGCGGACCGCGACGAGGATGCCGAGCACGATGCACAGCGCGTAGCCGCGGACGGGCAGCAGCCCGAGATGCCAGCTCCCGGGACCCGGGCTGGGCAGGAACGCGACCGTCGTGCCGGGTGATGCCACGGCACGTGAGGCTAGCAGGGGCGGCCAGGCACAGTCTGCGGTTAACCGGTGACGGCAGCGCGGGCCGCCCGATCCTGGCGGCCGGAACGAGCCAGCCAGGACCTGGCCGGCCCCGATCTGGCCGACCGCACGCGGGCGGCCGGACGTGGCCAGCCGGGAAGCTCGCCGGGCTAGCGGGCCGGGCCGCGGACCCCGGCGGCGAGCTCGGCGGCCAGGTCGCGGACCGAGTCCAGTCCGGCCTGGGCGTCTGGCGCGGCGAGCAGCCGCTGCACGAACGCCGACCCGACGATCACCCCGTCGGCGAAACCGGCCACTTCCGCGGCCTGGAACCCGTCGCGCACGCCGAGGCCGACGGCGACCGGCAGGCTGGTGGCGTCGCGGACCCGGCTGACCAGCCCGGCCGCCGCGGCGCCGACGCTCTCCCGGGCTCCGGTGGTCCCCATCAGCGACGCGGCGTACACGAACCCGCGGCAGTCCGCCGTGATCCGCGCGATCCGCGCGTCCGACGAGCTCGGCGCGACCAGGAACACCCGGTCCAGGCCGCAGTCGTCGGCGGCCTCCAGCCAGTCCCCGGCTTCCTCGGGCGGCAGGTCGGGGGTGATCAGCCCGGCCCCGCCGGCTGCGGCGAGGTCCCGGGCGAAGGCCGATACACCGTAGTGGTCCACCGGATTCCAGTACGTCATGACCAGCGTGGGCACGCCCGCGGCGGCCACCGTCTCGACGGTGCGCAGCACGTCGGACACGTGGGTGCCGCCGGCCAGCGCGCGGTGCGTGGCCTCCTGGATGACCGGGCCGTCCATCAGCGGGTCGGAGTACGGCAGGCCGATCTCGATCACGTCGGCGCCCGCCTGCGCGATCGCCACCGCCGCCTCGGCCGCGCCGGCCACCGACGGGAATCCGGCGGGCAGGTAGCCGACCAGGGCGGCCCGGCCGCCTGCGGCGGCCTTCTCGAACGCGACGCTGACTCTGCTAACCCGGGGGGACGACCCCCCGGACCCCCCGAGCTGGCCGGCTCGGCGAGAACGCGCCTCCGGCGCGCCTACCCTCGCCGAGCCATCGGGGGACGACCCCCCGGTGCCCGCGGATCGCTGGCTGGGAGGGGACACGCCTTCGGCGCGCCCCGCCTCGCCAGCGATATGAGCCGCGCTCATCGGGCGGCCTCCCCGTCGAGGTGCCCGAACCACCGGGCCGCGATGTCCACATCCTTGTCGCCCCGGCCGGACAGGTTGACCAGCAGCAGGGACCCCGGGTCGAGCTCACCGCCCAGCTGGAGCGCGCCGGCCAGGGCGTGCGCCGACTCGATCGCCGGGATGATGCCCTCGGTCTGGCACAGCAGCGAGAACGCGTCCATGGCCTGGGAGTCCGAGATGGCCCGGTAGCTGGCCCGGCCGGTGTCGTGCAGCCAGGAATGCTCCGGGCCGACCCCAGGGTAGTCCAGGCCGGCCGAGACCGAGTGGGTGGGCAGGGTCTGCCCGTCGGCGTCCTGGAGCAGGTAGGTGCGCATGCCGTGGATCACCCCGGCGGAGCCCGCCACCAGCGTGGCCGCGTTGTGCCCGCTGTCCGGGCTGTCGCCGCCGGCCTCGCAGCCGATCAACCGCACGGACTCGTCCGGGATGAACGCGTGGAAGGCCCCGATGGCGTTGGAGCCGCCGCCCACGCAGGCGACGACCGCGTCCGGCAGCCGGCCGGTCATGGCCAGGACCTGCTCCCGGGCTTCCACTCCGATGATCCGCTGGAAGTCGCGCACCATGGTCGGGAACGGGTCGGGGCCCATCACCGAGCCGATGCAGTAGTGGCTCGTCTCGACCGTCGTCACCCAGTCGCGGAACGCCTCGTTGATGGCGTCCTTGAGGGTGCGGCTGCCGTTGGTGACGGGGACCACCTCGGCACCGAGCATCTGCATCCGGGCCACGTTCAGCGCCTGCCGCCGGGTGTCTTCCTCACCCATGTAGACCACGCAGTCCAGGCCCAGCAGCGCGCAAGCGGTCGCGGTGGCCACCCCGTGCTGGCCGGCCCCGGTCTCGGCGATGACCCGCTTCTTGCCCATCCGCTTGGTCAGCAGGGCCTGGCCGAGCACATTGTTGATCTTGTGCGAGCCGGTGTGCGCCATGTCCTCGCGCTTGAGCAGGATCCGGCAGTCCCCGGCCCGGGCCGCGAACCGCGGCACCTCGGTCACCAGCGTCGGCCGCCCCGCGTAGCCGCGGAGCAGCTCGGCGAGCTCGGCCTGGAACGCCGGGTCCGCCTGGGCCGTCGCGTACTCGGTGGCCAGTTCTTCCAGCGCGGACATCAGCGCCTCGGGGGCGAACCGGCCGCCGTAGGGCCCAAAGTGGCCGGCTTCCCGGTCCGCGCCGGGCGGCCGCCCCGGCTCGCCGCGGGTGGTGGCGGGGCTGGTCACCGGCGCTCCCCCGCCCCGGACCCCAGGGCCCCGGTCGTCTTCATCATCCGCGGTCCCCCCGCAGCGCCGGGTGCGAGCCGGCGGTGACCAGGTCAGCCACGGCCGACCGCGGGTCCTTGCCGGTGACCAGGCTCTCGCCCACCAGCACCGCGTCCGCTCCGGACGCGGCGTAAGCGAGCAGGTCGTGCGGCCCGCGGATGCCCGACTCGGCGATCTTCACGACGCCATCCGGGATCCGCGGGGCGAGCCGCGCGAACACGGTGCGGTCCACCTCCAGGGTGGCCAGGTCCCGCGCGTTCACCCCGATGATCTTCGCGCCGGCTTCCAGGGCACGGTCGAGTTCCTCGTCCGCGTGCACCTCGACGAGCGGGATGAGCCCGATGGACACGGCCCGCTCCACCAGTGAGACCAGCGCGTTCTGCTCCAGCGCGGCCACGATGAGCAGGATCATGTCCGCCCCGTGCGCCCGCGCCTCCCAGAGCTGGTAGGAGCTGACCACGAAGTCCTTGCGCAGCACCGGAACCTGCACCGCCGCCCGCACCGCCGCCAGGTCGGCGAGGCTGCCCCCGAACCGGCGCTGCTCGGTCAGCACGCTGATCACGCTCGCGCCGCCGGCCTCGTAGTCCACGGCCAGCGCGGCAGGATCGGCGATCGCGGCCATGGCCCCCTTGGACGGGCTGGCCCGCTTCACCTCGGCGACGACCGCCACGTCTTCGCCCTTGAGCGCGGCCATCGCGTCCTTCGGCGACGACGCGCGCCCGGCCATGTCCTTGAGCTGGCCGAGCGTGACCTCCCGCTGCCGGGCAGCGAGATCGGCCCGTACCCCGTCAAGGATCTCGTTAAGCACGCTCACGCGGTTTCGATGTCCCCTCGGGTTGGGTTTCTTGCGCCCCGATCGTAGCGAGGCTGCTTCTCTCCGGATACGGGCCCCCTGCGGGCCACGCCCCGGCGCGCCCGGGAATCGCCCGGGTCACGCTGGTGGATCCGGGACACCAGCACGCGGGCCGCCCGCTCGCCCGCGGTGACCGCGCCCGGGTCCGCCCGCCGCCCGGTCAGGCCCGACCCAGCTCTCCGTGGCCGGGAACCGGTCTGCTTAGCGGGTCCCCGGGGAGGCCGGGGGAACGCTCCTGACCCACCGCCCTCACCTCCCTGGCCGTCGGCTGACGTACTGTCCAGCCTAACCCGCGGCGCCGTTCCGGCCGGTCTCCTGACCGCCCGAGGCGGTCCCGGAGCCCCCTGAGGCGGTGCCCGACCCGGCGGTGGGGGTGCCGGAGTCGGTGGGATCAAGGCCCTGGCTCAGCGACTCCCAGAGGCTGGCCGGGTCCGCCGCGGCGGACGGCTTCGGGCTGGCCGGCTGGTCGTAGCGGCTGGACATGACCGCCCAGCGGGTGCCGCGCCAGGCGGCGAGCAGCCCGGCCCCGATCACCAGGAGGCCCCCGGCCAGCACGGCCCAGCGCCACGGGAACGCAGCCATCTGCACGTGGCTGGCCAGGCTGAGGCCGCCCACGCCGGAGCCGCCTGGGCCCGGCGTGGTGCCGCTGCCGACCGTGCTCCCGCCCGGCACCGAACCGGCCTGCGCGGCGGTCGCGCCCACCGCGGCGCTGCGCACCTGCGCGGCGGTCACCGGCAGGCTCACGGAGACAATGATGGCCGCGCCGAATACGATGAGCAGCCCGCCGACGACCCGGCGGGCGAGCCCGCGGGTGGCCAGCAGCGCGGCCAGACCAGCCAGCGCGGCCAGCCCCAGCGCGCTAGCCGCGGGCACCAGGTCCTGGCCCCGCACCGTGACCAGGGACGCAGGGAGCGGATGCGGCTCGATGGTCACCACCCGGGCCCAGCCCTGGCGGGCCGCGAGCAGCACCACCACGGCACCCACCGCGCCGGCCAGCAGTGTGAGCAGGTACTCCCGCCGGGCACCCGCGGCCGGGCGGGGAGTGCCCAGCCGCTCCGCCACCGGGCCCGCAGCAGTCATCCCGCCACCACTCATCCCGCCACCACTCATCCCGCCACCAGTCATCCCACCACCAGGGTCGGCAGCGGGTCCGCGTCGAAGCAGGTCCGGTCGCCGGTGTGGCAGGCCCCGCCGGCCTGATCCACCTTCACCAGCAGCGTGTCGCCGTCACAGTCGAGCGCGACCGCTTTCACCTGCTGCACGTGACCCGACGTCTCACCTTTTACCCAGTACTCCTGGCGGCTGCGCGACCAGTAGGTGCACCGGCCGGTGGTCAGGGTGAGGTGCAGCGCCTCGTCGTCCATCCAGCCGACCATCAGCACCTCGCCAGTGTCGTACTGCTGGGCCACGGCCGGGACCAGGCCGGCCGCGTCCCGCTTCAGCCGCGCGGCGATCTCGGGGTCCAGCGCGGAAGGGCTCCGGGGGCCGGTGACCGCGCTCGCTTGCGTGTTCATAGCCCGATTCTCTCAGGTCGCG
Source organism: Actinomycetes bacterium (assembly GCA_025964635.1). Classification (GTDB taxonomy): domain Bacteria; phylum Actinomycetota; class Actinomycetes; order Streptosporangiales; family Streptosporangiaceae; genus RYN-230. Next base: position 11,570 of record JAOPYP010000417.1, read on the forward strand.
CGCCTGGCCCTCTCCTGGCCATTCCGCTCACCCCGCCCGGTGGCTACCATCGCGGGATGACTCTCGCCCGGGATGAGCGCCTGGCGCTGTGCGCGCTGCTGGAGCAGACTGGCCCGGCCGCGCCCACGCTATGCGACGGCTGGACCACCCTCGACCTGGCCGCCCACCTGGTGCTCAGGGAACGCCGCCCGGACGCGGGGGCTGGCATCATGGTCGGGCCGCTGGCCGGGTACACGCGCCGGGTGCAGCGGGGGCTGGCCACGCGGGAATCGTTTGGCAGCCTGATCGCCACCATCCGCAACGGGCCGCCGCGGCTGTCCGTGTTCGGCCTGCCGGGCGTGGACGAGCGGGCCAATCTGGTCGAGTTCTTCGTGCACCACGAGGACATCCGGCGTGGCACCCCCGGCTGGGCGGAGCGGAAGGTCACCCCTGCGCTGTCCGAGGCCCTGTGGGGGCGGCTCGGCATGGCCCGGTTCGTGCTGCGCAAGGCCCCGGTCGGGGTGGAACTGGTCCGCGACGACATCACCACCGACCCGGGCCAGGGGCGTGTCCGGATCACCGCGAAGGCGCGCCCTCCGGTGGTGACCGTCACCGGC
>JAOPYP010000420.1 GCA_025964635.1 Actinomycetes bacterium
CCGACTCGGCGGTGGTGGTGGGGTCCACCCCGGCGGTCATGCCCAGCAGGACCCGGGTCCGGAAACCCTCCTGCGCCGCGGAGATCGCCGTGGCCCGGACGCAGTAGTCGGTGGCGATCCCCACCACATCCAGCTCGTCCACGCCGCGGTCCCGCAGCCACGCCGCGAGCGGCGTGCCCGCCTCGTCGCTGCCGTCGAACGCGCTGTAGGCCGGCTCGTGCGCGCCCTTGCTGAACACGGTCCCGATGTGGCTCGTGTCCAGGTCCGGGTGGAAGTCCGCGCCCCCGGTGCCGACCACGCAGTGCCGGGGCCAGGAGTTCACGTAGTCCGGATGGGCGGAGAAGTGACCGCCAGGGTCGATGTGGAAGTCCCGCGACGCGACCACGTGATCGTACCCGCCGGATTCCACGTACCGGCTGATGGTTCTGGCCACCTCGCCGCCGCCCGCTACCGCGAGCGAACCGCCTTCACAGAAGTCGTTCTGGACATCCACGATCACCAGCGCGCGCACAGGCTGAGCGTACGGCATCGGGCGCCAGGCCCGGAGGAAACCGGGGTCACACCGCCGGTTGCCGGCCGGCCGGCCCCCTCCAGCCCACCGCGGGTCACCGGGCCGGTGGCCGCGCGGACGATGTCCGGCCCGCCGGCCTGGTGACCAGAACCGCTAACGGAGGCTCCGGCCGGCGGCCCGCTGCCGGGCCGTGGGTTCGTGGGTCAGCGGTCCCGAGGTGCGGAACAGGAATTCGGCGTAGTCATCCGGGGCCTGACCGGAGTCAGGCAGGTACCGGTCCGGGGCGAGCCTGCGCTGCATCATCGTGCCGTTCGCGCGATGGCATTCCGCCACGGCTGCGGCGATCGTGAGCGACACGGACCGGAGCAGTTGTAGCCAGCTGCGCCCTCCGGATGAAACTGAGGCGGTTGATCGAGAGTTTGTGCTGCTCATGAACCCAGTTTCCGTCATCGGCAGGCTCCCGGACAGTGGCAGTGACGTCATCTAGGGATGAGATCCTGCCAATCACGAGGCATGATGGACTCATGCTGAAGAACGTGGCCGTCGTGATCTTGAACAGCTTTACCCCATTCGAGCTCGGCGTGGTCTGCGAGGTGTTCGGCGTCGACCGGACCGACGACGGGCTGCCGTCCTACGACTTCGCCGTGGTGGCCGGGGAACCGGGCCCGCTGGTCTCAGAGGTCGGCTTCTCCGTGTCTACCCCGTTCGGCCTGGACCGGCTGAAGGAAGCGGACCTGGTCGCGGTGTCGGCCGTCAGCGAGGCCCGGCTTCAGGCCTACATGTCCGGCGAGTTCCCGGCGCCGCTGATCGACGCGCTGCGCGGCGCCGTGGACCGCGGGGCCCGGGTGCTCAGCGTCTGCACCGGCGCGTTCGTGCTCGGCGCGGCCGGGCTGCTGGACGGGCGGCGGTGCACCACGCACTGGCGGCACGCCCCGGCCCTGGCCCGGCAGCATCCCACGGCCATGGTCGACCCGGACGTGCTCTACGTCGACGAGGACCCGGTGATCACCAGCGCGGGCACCGCGGCGGGCATCGACGCGTGCCTGCACCTGGTCCGCAAGGAGCAGGGCAGCCGGGTGGCGAACGGGATCGCCCGGCGGATGGTCATCCCGCCGCACCGCGACGGTGGCCAGGCCCAGTACGTGGACCGGCCCGTCGCCATGCCCGCCTGCGACACGCTCGGCGAGGTCATCAGCTGGATGCAGCGCCACCTCGGCGAGCCGGTCACCGTCCGCCAGCTCGCCGCCCGGGCCCGGATGTCGGACCGCACGTTCGCCCGGCGGTTCGTGCAGGAGACCGGCACCACCCCGCTGCGCTGGCTGACCGGCCAGCGCATCCTGCTGGCCCAGGAGCTTCTGGAGGAGACGACCGAGACGGTCGACCTGATCGCGGACCGGGCCGGGTTCGGTAACGCCGCCGCGCTGCGGCACCACTTCCGCGCCTGGCGCGGCACCACCCCGCAGGCCTACCGGCACGCGTTCAGCCCGGACGCGAGCCGGGTCAGCCCGGACGCGATCCCGGCCAGCCCGGGTGGGATCCCAGTCAGCCCGGAGACCCCGGGGCGCAGCCCCGCGGCGTACACCCCGTCCAGATCCCTGGTCGGCGCGTCCCCGGCCTGACCGGCCGCGGCCTACTCGTCGTCCGGCACGAACACGGTCGGGATGGCCGGGTAGCCCCGGGACAGCTGCAGCGCGTGAACGGGCAGTTCGGCCAGGGCCGCGCGGTGCCGCTCCCGCGCGGCGTCCAGTGGCTCCCGGCCGACCACCTCACCGCCCCGGACCAGCTGGCGCAGCAACGGGCGCTGCCGCTTCCCGTCCGGGCCCTGGTCCTGGGCGGGTTCCGCGTCCGCCCGGGTAACCACCTCGGCGACCGCCACGCCGTTCTCGTCGAGCTGCCGGGCCGCCCACTTCCGGCCGCCCCGGCCCGGCTTGCCGACCGACCGCTTGGCCACAGGCTGCAGCGTCCCCTCGCCGTTGCCTTCCCTGGCCCGGGCCACGAGCTTGTAGACCAGCGCCGCGGTGGGTGCCCCGGACCCGGTGACCAGGGAGGTCCCGACCCCGTACCCGTCCACCGGGGCGGCGGCCAGCGCCGCGATGGAGAACTCGTTGAGATCGCCGCTGAGCACGATCTTGGTGTTCCGCGCGCCCAGCTGGTCCAGCAGCTCGCGTACCTGGCGGGCCACCATCGGGAGGTCGCCGCTGTCGATGCGGACCGCGCCGAGGCCGGGCCCGGCCAGCTCCACCGCGGTACGGACCGCGCGGGCCACGTCGAAGGTGTCCACCAGCAGGGTCGTCCCCTGGCCGAGCGAGGCCAGCTGGGCGGCGAACGCGCCCCGTTCGCTGTCGTGCACCAGGCTGAACGCGTGCGCGCTGGTGCCGCTGGTCGGGATGCCGTGGTCCCGTCCGGCCTCCAGGTTGGAGGTGGACGAGAAGCCCACGAGGTACGCCGCCCGGGCGCTGGCCACAGCGGCCATCTCGTGGGTGCGGCGCGAGCCCATCTCGATGAGCGGCCGGCCGTCCGCCGCGTTCACCATCCGGGAGCCGGCCGACCCGATCGCCGAGTCATGGTTGAGGATGGCCAGCACGAGGGTCTCCAGGACGACCGCCTCGGCGAACGGCGCCTCCACCACGAGGATCGGCGAGCCGGGAAAGTAGCAGTCACCTTCGCCGTAGCCCCAGATGTCCCCGCTGAAGCGGTAGGTCCCCAGGTAACTCAGGGCCTCGTCGTCCACTATCTGCTTCTCGCGCAGGAACTCGAGCTCGCCGGGCCCGAACCGGAAGCGCTCCAGCGCCTCGAGCAGCCGCCCGGTACCGGCCACCACGCCGTACCGGCGCCCGTTCGGGAGGGCCCGCGCGAACACCTCGAAGACGGCGCGCCGCCCCGCCGCCCCGCTGCGCAGCGCGGCGGTCAGCATGGTCAGCTCGTAACGGTCGGTAAGCAGCGCCGTGCTGGCCCCGCGGGAATCAGTCGTCACGAGCCAAAAGACTACGTAGCCCGCCCCGCCCCGGCGGCCGCAGCCCCCATGGGGCAGGACCCGGGGCCGGGCCGGCGGCCCGGCCCGCCGGCCACCCCCCGGTGAAGACTTGATCACGGGTTCGGCGGGCCCTCAGCCCGGTCTTTGCCCGGGCCTGCTGTACTGGGAGGGATACGTGCGCGCAGTGGCAGGCGCACGCCGCTGGCCTGACAGACTAGAAGCGGTGCGTGAGGAGGTGAGCGCCGGTGAGCGTGGCACCAGCAGAGGTCGAGCGCCCGGAGACGTTCGAGGAAGTCGTCCCCGACACGCCATGGGTCACCATCGTGTGGAACGATCCGGTCAACCTCATGTCCTATGTGACCTACGTGTTCCAGCACGTCTTCGGCTACTCCAAGCGGAAGGCGGAGAAGCTCATGCTCGATGTGCACCAGAAGGGCCGGGCCGTGGTCTCGTCCGGGACCCGGGAGTCCATGGAGCGAGACGTGACCGTGCTGCACGGGTACGGGCTCTGGGCGACCGTGAGTCACGATAAGTGAGCTTCAGGCGCAAGCGGGGTGCAGGCGACTCCGACGAGACGGGTGAGGCCTTGAACGGCTTCCGCGCGGTGCGCGGTGGCGGGGCCACCGCCAAGTTCGTGCCGTCCCAGGCCGGGATCATCCGTTCCCTGGTCAGCCAGATCGCGGAGCTGGTCGGCAGCGAGCCAGGCCCGGGGGAGCCAGGCCCGGGGGCGCCGGGGCCAGGGGACGCCAGCCTCATCGACGACGCGTTCACCGGCCGTGCCCCGGACCGGCCCAGCGCGGGCCCCGCCACCCCCGGCGCCGCCACCCCCGGCGCCGGCCCCCCTGGTCCGG
>JAOPYP010000466.1 GCA_025964635.1 Actinomycetes bacterium
CGGCGCCGCACCCCGGGCCGGCGTCGGCTTTCCTGCTGCGGCCCGCTCCCGGGCCAGTGCCCGGCCCCCGGCCGCCGGTTCGCTGCCCCGGAGCCGGCCCGGACGGGTTCCGCGGGTCCGCGCTGGCCGGGCCGGCCCGGTGATCGTCCTGGTCGACAACTACGACTCGTTCACCTATAACCTCGCCCATCTGCTGCTCAGCCACGGGGGCCAGGTCGAGGTCGTCCGCAACGACGAGGTCGCCGCGCGCGACATCGCCGACTTCAGCCCCGGCGGCATCGTCATCTCCCCGGGCCCCGGTACGCCGGCCGACGCCGGCATCAGCGTCGACACCGTCCGGGCCTGCGCGGCCACGGTGCCGCTGCTCGGCATCTGCCTCGGGCATCAGGCCCTCGCGGCCGCCCACGGCGCCACGATCACCACCGCGCCCCAGCCCGTCCACGGCCAGGCCTCACTGGTCAGCCACGACGGCGGCGGCGTGCTGTCCGGCCTGCCCCGGCGCTTCCCCGCGGCGCGCTACCACTCCCTGATCGTCGACGAGGAGTCCCTGCCACCCGGGCTGGTGATCACGGCCCGCGGGCCCGGCGGGATCCCCATGGGGCTGCGGCACACCCGCCACCCGGCCGAAGGCCTGCAGTTCCACCCCGAGTCGATCCTCACCCCCCACGGCCACGACATCATCCGCAACTTCGTCAGGGCCGTCCGCGGCCACGAGTGAGCGGGACGCGGAGTCTGGAAACCCGGGGACGGCGAGGCCACGAAAAGACCGTTATGTGAACGGTGCGGGCCCAGGGCCGGCGAATGACTGTCGGGGCAGATTCCCGCGGTCCCCGGGCCGCGGTCAGACCACCAGCCCCACGAGCTTGGTGTCGAGGTACTCGTCGATGCCCTGGGGTCCGCCCTCCCGGCCCAGCCCGCTCTCGCCGATCCCGCCGAACGGCGCGGCGGCCCCCGTGGGGTTGATGTCGTTGACCCCGACGATCCCGAACCGGAGTCCCTCGCTGACCCGGGTGGCCCGGCTCAGATCACGGGTGTAGACGTACGACGCAAGCCCGTAGGTGGTGTCGTTGGCCATCCGGAGGGCTTCCGCCTCATCGTCGAAGGTGATCACCGCGGCGATCGGGCCGAACGTCTCCTCCGTGTAGATGTCCATGTCCTCGCGCACCCCGGTGAGCACGGTCGGCGCGAAGAAGAGCCCGTCGCCCAGGCCGTTGGCGTCCAGCCGTTCCCCGCCGAGGACGACCTGCCCGCCCTTCGCGCGGGCGTCCGCGACCTGGCGCTGCATCTTGGCCAGGGCGGAGTCGTCGATCAGGGGCCCGATGGTGGTGCCCTCATCGAGCCCGTGCCCCGCGCGCAGCCGGCGCACCCGCTCGACGAACGTGCCCAGGAAACGGTCGTGCACGGAGCGCTGGACGTAGATCCGGTTGGGGCAGATGCACGCCTGCCCGGTGTTCAGGAACTTCGCCATGGCCGCGCCCTTGGCGGCGTGCTCCACGTCCGCGTCGTCAAAGACCAGGAACGGGGCGTGCCCGCCGAGCTCGAGTGACACCCGCTTCATGGTGGCGGCGGCGCGGGCGGCCAGCATCTTCCCCACCTCGGTGGACCCGGTGAAAGTGATCTTGCGGACCGCCGGGGAGCTGAGCAGCACGTCGCCCACGGCTGCGGGCCCGGCGGTGGTGACCAGGTTGGCCACCCCGGCCGGCAGGCCGGCCTCGTGCAGGATCTGGAAGACCGCCATGGCGCACATCGGGGTCTGCTCAGCAGGCTTGAGCACGATGGTGCAGCCGGCCGCCAGGGCGGGCGCGACCTTGCGAGTGATCATGGAGACCGGGTAGTTCCACGGCGTGATGGCGCCGACGACCCCGACCGGCTGCCGCAGGACCTGCAGTCGCTGGTCGGCCCGGGGCGACGGGATCGTCGTGCCGTAGACCCGCTTGGCCTCCTCCGCGTACCAGAGCAGGAAGTCGGCGCCGTAGCGGACCTCGTTGCGGGCCGCGCGCAGCGGCTTCCCGCCCTCCAGGCTCATCAGCTGGGCCAGCTCCTCGGCCCGCTCCGTCATCAGCTGCCACGCGGTGTAGAGGAGGGCAGCGCGGTCGTACGCGCTCAGCCCGGCCCACCCGGGGAACGCCCGGCCGGCGGCCGCCACCGCGGCGGCCGCGTCCGCGGACGTCGCGTCGGCCACATCCGCGATCGGCTGCCCGGTCGCCGGGTCGCTGACGGTGAACGTCCCCGCGGACTCGCCCGCCGTCCACCGGCCGTCCAGGTACAGCGAGCTGGTGCTTCCGTGCGGCACCAGCGTGTCCAGGAGCGACACGCTCAGCTCGGAACGGGCAGTGGTCTGAGTCACGGCAGCCTCCGCGGATTGATCGATAAATTACGAACTGTTAACCCGGCCTCAGGGTGGTGCCGCTTGACGAACCACCGCTATGCATTGATGCTTCTAGAAAGATTAAACTATTTACTGCGAGGCTCCAAGCTTGTCCACGATTGACGATGCTCCGCCGGGCGGCCGGTTCCGGCCGGCCGAGGGTCTCGAGATAGTGACCGAATGGGACGCTGACCTGGCGGGCGGCGACCCGCTCGGCTTTCCTGGCTACCTGGCCCCGCTCGAGGAGTCCATCCGCACCGGGCTGGTCCGGATCGGCGGCCGCCCGGCCGCGCTGGTCTGGTGCCGCTTCGCCAACGCGGGCGGCACGATGGGCGCGGTCGGCGGAGAGCGCGTGGTCCGGGCGTTCGGGCGGGCCACCGACGAGCGGCTGCCGGTGGTCGAGATCGTCTCCAGCGGTGGCGCGCGGCTGCAGGAGGGGATGGTCGCCCTCGTCCAGATGGCCCGCACCTCGACCGCCGTCGCCCGGCACCGCGCCGCGGGCCTGCTCTCCCTGGCCGCGTTGCAGTCGCCAACCACCGGCGGGGTCTACGCGTCGTGGGCGTCGCTGGCGGACCTGCGGGCCGCGGAGCCGGGGGCCACGATCGGCTTCGCGGGACCGCGGGTGGTCGCGCAGATGGTCGGCGAGTACCCGCCCGCCGGCTCGCACACCGCCGAGGCGGCCTACGCAGCCGGCCTGGTCGACGCCCTCGTGCCGGCCCGGGCCACCCGCGCCTGGCTGGAGTCGGCGCTGGGCGTGCGGCAAAGCCCCCTGCTGCTGCCGCCGGGCCGCCCGGCCGGCCCCCCTGGCATCCCCATCCCGGCGGATCCCGTCGCCGTGCTGGCCCGGGCGCGCCGCCGGGACCGGCCGTCCGGGCTGGAATGGGCAGCCTGGCTCACCGGCTCCTGGGTCGAGCTGCGCGGCCCTGATCCCGCCATCCGCGCGGGCCTGGCCGAGCTGGGCACCTCCCGGGTGGTGATGATCGCCATGGACCGGCACGCCCGGGGGGACGGGGCGGCCCGGCCCGGGCCCGGTGCGTACCGGCTCGCCCGCCGCGCCATCGGGCTGGCCAGCCGGCTGCGGCTGCCCGTGGTCACGCTGGTGGATACCCCGGGCGCCGAGCCCGGGGCCCGGGCTGAGGCGGACGGGATCGCCGGGGAGATCGCGGAGACCATCCAGGCGATGGCGGCCTGCCCGACCCCCACCGTCGGAATCTCGGTCGGCATGGGTGGCAGCGGCGGGGCGATGGCCCTGGCCCACACGGACCGGCTCCTGACCCTGTCCGGAGCGGTGTTCGCGGTCATCGCGCCCGAGGCCGCCGCGGCGATCCTGTTCCGGGACGAGGCGCGCGCGCCGGAGCTGACCCGCCACCTCAAGCTCACGGCGCAGCACCTGGCCCGGATGGGGGTGGTGGATGAGGTCGTCGACGAACTAGGCACCGGCGCGGCCGGGCGGCTGCGCGCGGCGGTCCGCTCCGCGCTGCTGTCCGCGATCCCGGGCGACCGGGACCGGCGCATCGACGCCGTGACCCAGCGGGCCCTGGCCCGCTGACCAACGAGGAACCCCCGAGGAAACGAGGAGAGCAGGATGAGCAAGTTCGTGCTCGTGGCCCTGAGCAACCCGGCCACCGGCCTGAGCGATGAAGCGGTGGCCGACTGGTACGACGGCGAGCACATCCCGCAGATCCGGGCGGTCATCCCCGGCGTCGGCGAGGTGCGCCGCTACCGGGCGGCCGATGCCCAGCCGTCCCCGGACGGCTCGGTCGCCTACCGCTACGTGACCGTCTACGAGATCGAGGCCGGCGAGCCCGGGGCCATCGTGGCCGCGCTGGGCGGCGGCCTGGCCAGCGGCGCGGTCAAGCAGGGCACCGTGCTCGACCCGGTCAGCACCGTGGTCGCCGTCTACGGCCCGGCCTGAGGAGGGCGCGATGACGCAGGACACCAGCGTGTCGCTCATCTCCGAGGAGATGCGCGCGGCCGCCGGGCGCGAGCTGGGCCGCCGCGTGTCCTACCCGGTGGCCGACTCGGACATCCGGCGCTGGGCGCTGGCGGTCTATTACCCGGACCGGCCGCCCCGGCAGTACTGGGATGGGGCCTACGCGGAAAGCAGCGGATTCGGGGGCCTGCCCGCGCCGCTGGACTTCAACCCGTTCGCGTGGCTGTCCGCCGAGCCCGGGTTCAATGCTCCCGCGGCGGAGGGAAACGACCCGGACCAGACCGAGAAGGCGCTCGGGATCCCGGCCCCGGGGCTGAAGTTCCAGCTGAACGGCGGGCTCTCGGCGCAGTACGGCGTCCGGATGCGCCCCGGCGACGTGATCACGTCGGTCCGGCGGCTGGACGGCTACGCGGAGCGGGCCGGGCGCCTCGGGCAGATGTTGTTCACGACCTTCGTGGATGAGTGGACCAATCAGCACGGCCAGCTGGTCAAGCGCACGTCGCTGTCCCTGATCCGCTACTGATCACCGACTGATCCGCTGCTCAGGCGGGAGGAGAACGGGCTATGCCAGAGACCGTCGGGACCAGGCTGGGTGACGTCGCCCCGGGGCTGGAGTTGCCGCCCCTGCAGCGTCAGCCCGGCCTGCACCACTGGAACCGGTACGCGGCCGTGAACGACGAGTTCGTGGACATCCACATGGACGACGAGGCGGGCCGGGCGGCTGGCTATCCGTCAGCGTTCGGCATGGGCAACCTGCAATGGGCGTACCTGCACAACCTGCTCGAGTCGTGGCTGGGGGAGCACGGCCGGGTGGTGGCCCTGTCGTGCCAGTTCCGCGGGCCGAACGTGCGGGGCCAGACGGTCACCGCCCATGGGCGCGTCACCACGGTCGAGCCCCGGCCCGACGGCGAGATCCGGGTGGTCCTGGACGTCTGGACCGACGACCAGGACGGCCATCGCCTGGCCCCGGGGGAGGCGACAGTGATCATCGGGTCGCCGGCCGGCCAGGAGCGCGACACGGAGGCGGCCCCTTGACCCGCCGGGGACGCGCCTCTGGTCTTAGATACTTAGCTAACTATCGAATTGTTTGCCCCGGGCTCCGTGGCCGGGGCTCCGCGGCGGGCCAGATCCCGTGGACGCCGCCGCGGCCGACA